>CAKZKY010000463.1 GCA_937124575.1 uncultured Pseudomonadota bacterium
TGAGATAGTTCTCAAATTGTCCACGGACTTCAGGAGCCAAAAAGTCCCTTAAATTCCTACCTAAAATCTCTTCTTTGGTGTAACCACCAAGCCTAACCACCGCAGGGTTTATGGAGAGTATCTTCCCTTCCAGGTCATGTGTGCAAAGAAGATCGTTGCTATGCTCAATCAGATCTCGGTATCGGTCCTCGCTCTCGCGGAGCTCTTCCCACATTCGATGTTCTCGCTCCACATTGTTGAGCCAGTGCTCAACCTCTGCCTCGGCCCGCTTCTGGTTAAGGAACAGCTCGGGTGGAATATAGTAAAAATTGCGATAGATGCGGCCACCTCTGATGAGAAGAGGATGGGTCATTACAACGCCTTTGATGATCTCTGGATCGAATTTCCAGCGATCATATTGACAGATGGCAAGACAGGGATATTTCGGAAAGAAATCTCGATTCAGTTTTGCCTCATACTCCAGAATTTTTTCTGAACCAGGATGGCCACGAATCACCCAAGTCATCTCACCGGTGACTCGCAGGGCTGGATAACCCTCGGAAACCGCCTTCTTTGTCTCCTCGATCAATAGGGCGATCATCCGATCCGGATCAAAGGAGTCTTCCCGAGTATAGGCTTCTTTCTGGCTCAGAATGGAAAGCTGTCCCGACTTCTCCGCTGAGGGTACGTCAATTCCTTCTTCGGAAAGGTATCTGCGAATCTCATCGGCCGCACTCGTATCAACGATATAAATACATTTCTCGCCCCTTTTCAGCCCGCTGGATAGGAAAGGCACTACTGCGGCCTGCCATTCCTCCCTCGACTCATAAATCAGACAGAGGTGATCATGAGGTTTGAGCGTTTCAAGCATTCTGGTGAAACTTAAATCCTGAAGCTGTATGCTCAAGTCATGGAAACGAACGGAGGAAATGTGAGCTGGTTTTTCGACCTTGGGTGAAGAGGTCTTTCTCGTTGCTTGTCGCACAACTGGCTTTTTTTCTTTCTTTTTTTTCATTTTTCATCTGAGGCCTCTTTTAAGAAGTTCGTAAGCTAACCTATTGTTCTCCCCTCCTCATCTTTCCCTTAAATACCCAAATGTTTTTCCAGGAATAGTGGCCGATTCCTTTGAGGAAATGGAAATGATCGAGTGAGGCAGAAATAACCGTAGAATTCTAAAAAGTAAGCTACTCCTGGCTATCTTCTGTGGTAGTTTATATCCACTATATTCAATATGTCAATTTAAATTTCAAGGATTGAAGAATAGTGCCTCAGGAATGAATGAGAAGGCCTTTTACAAAGCGGGGGTCAATCTCCTCTTCCGGGGGAATCTTTCCAAAAGTCTCCTCAAAGAGATCGAGGCAGAAGTCCTGAAAGGCAATGAGATGCTCTCGCCGCTGAGGATCGTTTTCCATGGAATTGAACCATTCTCTTATTTCGCTCCGAAGATTCATGCGGATCACCCCTTTTCCTTGAACATCTCTTTCAAAAAAATGTGAGAAGAGATCCTTCAATTGAACCTTTTCGATCGGCAAAAATTTAAAAGTCCCAAGAAGCACTTGGTTTCCCAGGGCCGTCAGATAAATGGTGGAGAGAGTCATCTCCTGCCACCGATCTGGGTAGCACCCGCTTAAATCCATCTCCTTTAAAGATTGGGGTGAAACCTTCAGTTTTTCTCTGAAAAAAGAGACGATCGCTTCGATTGAATCCAGAAACTGCTCCATCGCCTTTAAGTCCTGAAGGTCTTTAAAATCATCGTGCTTCCCATTCCGATAAAAAGTGGGCCTCTTCCTTAAAACGCCCTCCATCGTTTCAAGATAGGGAGTATCTAACAGGTTGAGATGCTCTCGGTCTCCCACAAACCAATGGCCATTGAAAAGGATATTGGCCTTCCTCCTCAAAAGAAGGGTCAAGCTGACCCCACACTGAAAGATCTTCTGGATGGGAATGGTTTTGAGAACCTCGACAGCTCTTGTTTCATCTCCATTGCTTAAGTATTGAACGCCGAGATTTAAATAGTGATAGACCTTCCGAATCACCCTCTCCGTGCCGGAGAGGTTGGAGAGATCGATTGCCTCCGCAATGATTGCTTTGTTGCAAAGGGAGGTGATCTCCTGTTTCAACCGATCTTGCTCCTTGGGATCGTCTATCTGTGAGAGGATGGATGCGAAAAATGGACCCTCGTTGTGAAAGGTCAGATAGTAAATGGAGCTTTCTCTCTTCAAAGGTTCAAAGGCCTTAAAAACCGAACCCTCCGTTCTCAACAACGATTCGGGTTGGATAAACTGGTAAATTTCAAGCGCCTCCTCAAAATCGGGAAATCCGTAATCATTCAACCGACCATTCCTCAAACGGTATCCGGTCTCTTCGAGCTCCGATTCCAATTCACAGATGAGCCCCTCCATCAGCCTTCGGTAGCCCTCACCATCAATTTGGTAGAAGATCTTCAGGAAAGGTTCAAGGGCTTCCCTCGCCTTCTGCCCTTTAAACTCGATGAAGTAAAACTGATCCAGGGTGAACAGTGGGATGCGGTCCATCTCGGTCAGCTCACCTTCCAAGGTGGTGACGCGGAGAAACTTTTTAAGAACGAGGGCGATGAACTCAGGGTCGGACGATTGGATGAACTGGACCACTTTCTTCCCGCCTGATTCGAGAAGAAGCTCCATCCAGAGGAGGACTTTTTCCGGATCGAGCTGATCCTTCTTCCATAACTCGAGGTCCAGGATGTATTGAAATTGCTCGGGAGTGCTAAGTGCAATGAGCTCCAGACAATCCCTCTCTCCAACCTCTTTGACGGTTAAAAAAAACTCCTGCTCGGGTATGGATGGAACTAAGGCTTCTGGATGCTCTGAGAGAAAGAGGGTGCGTAGCCGTTCTTTTCCATGGCTCTCCAGCACCATTTCTAATTGTTTTTGAACAGGAAGGGTTTGGAAAATCTTCTGGGCTTCCTTCGGATCTTCGGGTAAGGCGAGTGGAGAGGAGTCGGTCATTTAAAAAACCTTCATCTCTCATGAAAAGAAGAGCGGGTAAGGATACCCGCTCTCTTCTTTTTCAAATGATTCTCATGGCTACATAACCTCTCTTCAACTGAGAAAGATTATTTGTAGGCTCGAGGTTGAGGCTATGGTAATGAAATCTTTTTTAATAAGCGGGTGGCATTGGAGGTCCTGCCTGTTCCTTTTTCGGTTTCTCGGCCACCACAGCCTCTGTGGTAATCAGTAATGATGCGACGCTGGCGGCATTCTGAAGGGCCAGGCGAACCACTTTCGTCGGATCGATGATGCCCGCCTCAATCATATCGGTATACTCCTCCTTATCGGCATCGAATCCGAAGTTGTCCTTCTCACTCTTCACCCTCTCAGCAATGACAGAGCCTTCCAGTCCAGCATTCTCAACGATCTGCCGGATGGGCTCTTCGAGAGCCTTTTGAATGATATCAACACCCGTCTGCCGATCACCCTCAAGTTTTATCTTCTTCAAGATAGGCAGACATCTCAGGTAAGCAACTCCTCCTCCTGGTACTATGCCTTCTTCCACGGCAGCCCGGGTGGCATTGAGTGCATCTTCAACCCGTGCCTTCTTCTCCTTCATTTCGGTTTCGGTAGCTGCTCCCACCTTGATGACCGCAACGCCTCCTGCCAATTTCGCCAATCGCTCCTGAAGCTTCTCTCGGTCGTAATCAGAGGTTGTCTCCTCGATCTGCACACGAATCTGTTTAATCCGACCTTCGATCGCCGCAGAAGATCCGGCACCTTCAACGATGGTGGTGTTGTCCTTATCAATGACGATCTTCTTGGCTCGGCCCAGATCGTCCAGCTTCATCTTCTCAAGTTTGATACCGACATCCTCCATGATCGCATTGCCACCGGTGAGAATGGCAATATCTTCCAACATCGCCTTTCTTCTGTCGCCAAAGCCAGGGGCTTTGACCGCCGCACACTTCAGTGTGCCTCGCAGTTTATTGACCACGAGGGTTGCAAGGGCCTCTCCCTCAACATCTTCTGCAATAATGAGCAAGGGTCGACCGGTCTTTGCAATCTGCTCCAGAATAGGAAGGATATCCTTCATATTGGAAATCTTCTTCTCAAAAATGAGGATATAGGGCTCATCCAGCACGGCCTCCATCTTTTCTGGATCGGTCACGAAATAGGGTGAGATATAGCCCCGATCGAACTGCATGCCTTCTACCACCTCAAGGGTGGTCTCCATCCCTTTGGCTTCTTCAACCGTAATGACGCCCTCTTTTCCAACCTTGTTCATCGCCTCAGCGATGATATCGCCAATCGTCTTATCATTATTGGCTGAAATGGTGCCTACCTGGGCGATCTCCTTCTGCTCTTTTACAGGTTTTGACAGCTTCTTCAATTCCTTCACGATCTCTTCGACAGCCTGATCAATCCCTCGTTTCACGTCCATCGGATTGGTCCCAGCCGCGACGACCTTGTAGCCCTCTCGGTAGATCGCCTGAGCCAAAAGAGTTGCTGTTGTCGTTCCATCTCCTGCGGTATCCGAAGTTTTGCTGGCTACCTCTTTGACCATCTTCGCGCCCATATTCTGAAAGTGATCTTCCAGTTCAATCTCCTTGGCCACGGTCACGCCATCCTTGGTAACGACTGGCGAACCGAAAGACTTCTCCAGAACAACATTGCGACCTTTGGGCCCCAGGGTCACCTTTACCGCATTGGCTAAAATATTGACTCCCTCTAAAATCGAATTTCTTGCCTCCTGATCGAACTTTAATTCTTTTGCCATGAGACGCCTCCTTTCTTATTCCATTCAACTCGAATTAGAAAATGGAAACCCTTCTAACAGGTTTTATTTCTCGATGATAGCCAGGACATCATCCTCTCGCATCATGAGATATTCTTCGCCATCAATCTTCACCTCAGTGCCTGCATATTTGGCAAAGAGGATCCGATCATCCTTCTTCACTTCCATCGGGATATTCTTTCCATCCTTATTGACCCTTCCTTTTCCAACAGCGATCACTTTACCTTCGATCGGCTTCTCCTTAGCGGTATCGGGAATAATGATCCCACCCTTCGTCTTCTCCTCCTCTTCTAACCTTTTGACGATGAGTCGGTCGTGAAGCGGCCTGATTTGCATAGAAAAATACCTCCCTTCTAATAAAATTTTGCACAATGTATAATCATCGAAGAGGGGTTTGTCAACCTCAAACCCTCTTTGATCGAATCCATAAGAAAACCTCCGATCTTTTCCACGTGCGAAGCCCAGCTTCTGCCGGGATATGAGCTATTATGTTGGAACTATTGGAAAATTATAGACTTTTTAACGGGTTTTACCTTAGATACCACCTCTTTTCGGGTTTCACTTATTCAAATAGATCGGACTCCGAGCTTCTGGAAAAATAGTTTTACCCTTCTATCTCATTAATTTTGTTGATTTTTTTATAAAAAAAGTTTATGAAAAACTATGGCATTTACAGATTCTTTCCTCTCCACAAGTATAGGGTCCTTTCCCCATCTTGATGAAAGAGAAGTTCTTCCCATCATCCTGAGGAACTTTCCACATATCCCTTTCTGGCCACAGTTACCCAAACGCTCCTTCTTTGAGGGAATGGTCGCTCAGTATTCCGAGGGCTTTCCTTGTCTAAAATTGAAAGAAAAAGAACAGAGGCTCTGGGTTGATACCTCTTCAGATTTTGAAAAGGAGGTTGAAGAGTTCTATGTAGCTATTGAAAGGGTAGATCTTGACACCTTTCGTATTTCTGAACAATATGCCAGGGGACTTCGCCTACTTAATGACCTCTCACAGAACGAGGAAATCCGACAAAAGATAAAATACATCAAGGGTCAGATCACAGGACCCATCACCTTTGGGCTCGCTTTAGCAGACCAGGAGAAGAAACCCATCTTCTATGACCCCACCTTAAGAGAGGTCCTCATCCATCATCTCTCATTCAAAGCCCGATGGTTGGAGAAGAAGTTTCTTGACCTCTTTCCTGGGGTCCCAACGATCATCTTTTTTGACGAACCCGGCCTCTCTGCTTTGGGTTCCGCTTTTTCAGGTTTAAACCGTGAAGATGTGATCCTATCCCTGAACCAATGTTTCAGCGCAGTCCATGGATTAAAAGGAATTCACTGCTGCGGAAATACGGACTGGAGCCTCCTTCTTGAGACCGATCTCAACATCCTCAGCTTCGATGCTTACGGTTACCTGGAGAATCTCTCTCTCTACCCAAAAGAGTTAAAAACTTTTTTAGAGCGGGGGGGGATTCTGGCTTGGGGTATCGTTCCAACAAGTGAGGATGTGTTAAAAGAAGATGTTCAGAGTCTAATGGAGCGTTTAAAGAAAGGAGTAGAGGTTCTTGTAAGGGAGGGGATCGATCCCGTTCTATTAAAGCAAGGGTTCCTCACCCCAAGTTGCGGCACAGGCTCTCTTCCCATTCCTTTAGCTGAAAAGGTCTGCCAACTGACCGGTGAAGTCTCATCTCGGTTGAGAGAAAAAGAGTCTTAGAACAAATCAAAACCGATTGGTGCCTTATTTCTTTAGAGACTGTGTCCGAATTGCCTGAGAAGGGGAGAGGCAGTCAGGTTCCAAAGATTTAGAATGCGGGTCTTTTAGATTATGGGAAACTGCTGTTCGAATAATATCAAATGTTCTCATATGATTGGTACGTCTGAATTTAAACGATTAAAGGTTGCCGCTCTAAATCTTTTTTGTCTGACCGCCTCTCCCTCTTGAAAAAGTGGGGGTTTTTTATATTACGACACAGTTTCTTAGGCGGCGGGATCCACTGGCTCTAAAAAAGGAAACCGGTGGAAATCGGTATCGCGGGTATAGATTCTTCTGACACCATGTTCTCGCATCAGTATCGCCGTCTGAGCGTCGTGCATTAAATTTCCGCTCAGATGGGGAATCTCTTTCATCACTCCAGCAGCCACATCGGGATGCCTCTCTGTTGGAATCAGAACGCCAAGAGAGGGAGAGGCTAAAATGGCCTCAATGAAACTCCATGCCTGCGTTGCGGACCATGGTATTCTGAAAACGCGGGGATGGGTTGTAATCCTCAAAAACTCATAGATGATTCCCCACGTGATATACCAAGCGGCTGGTTGGTGTCGCCATTCGTCAAGCAATTGATAGCATCTTTTGTGGAATGTTGAATGCTCATCTGCTGCATAGACAAGGATATTGGTGTCCACGACGAACATTAGCGACCTTCCATAGCCTGGTAGAGGGATTGGCGGTCTGCGATGTCAACGAGAGATCCTTCGCTCTTAAATGTAGGAAGGGGAGGGAGTTCTTGTCTCTTTTTCTGCTGTTGAAAAAGGAGGCGGAGTGCAGATTCCACAAGCTCGGACATGGTGCAACCTCGACGGGCTGACTCCTTTTTTAGAAAAGCCATAACAGAATCATCAATGTTTAAGGTCGTTTTCATATGTCTTAACATACAATAAATATGGTTTTATGTCAATAATAACCATCTATATTCCTGACTCGACCCACTACCTCCAGTAGCGGTCATTGGCAAGACGTTCTTCCATCTTCACCCGGTAAAAATCCTCGATGGGTCTGAGAATTTCTTTATCTTTTTCATAAACGGCTTTGAGGGCGTTTCGGACAATTTCGACCCCTTTAGGCGTCATCTTTCCGAGGGGTGGGCGGCAGGGGCCGGAAGGCATTCCAAGCCCTTTCATCATGGTCTTAATAGCAGAGGGGTTTCGGAACTTGCAGGGCACTTCAAATCCCTCATAGGATTCGATGGTATTAACGGTTACCACTTTAAAAAGAGGGTCTAAAACCTCTTTGAGGTAATTGGCTCTCTCCATGTCTTTTTTTGCAATGGCTTTTACCATTTCTCCTATGGGGCCCGGCACAATATTCGACATCACCGAGACCACCCCTGAAGAACGGATGTCGCTTCGAACCATCATGTCAAAGGTCTTATCATCATCTCCGGAGAGAATGTCAAAATCTTCTCCGCATAGGTTCCGTGTCCTGGCCATACGCTCAAGATCTCCCGTCGCCTCTTTTACGGAACGGACATTCTTATATTTCCGATGAAGGATGGCCAAATCCTCCACTTCCAATTTTGTCCCTGTCCTTCCCGGAATCACATAAGGCACGACAAAGGCTTTACGGAATGCCTTGGCAATGACTTCATAATACTGGGTCCTCAATTCCAGCGAGGAGGGTCCGTTGTAATAGCAATCCACCAGAAGAGCGCCCTCGGCCCCAACTTCAACAGCATGTTTTGTGCCCCGATAGGCCTCCTTTGTAGAGTTCGACCCTGTACCTGCTATGACGAAGACCTTACCTTTAGCCAATTTCACTGCCTTAGCAATAACACGGTCATGCTCTCTCCAATCGAGCGTTGGAGACTCTCCGGTCGTTCCAGTTGGAAGGAGATTGGCTCCATGATCCATCTGGAACCGGATGTTTCTCTCAAGCCCTTCGAAATCAACCTCTCCTTTTCGGTCAAATGGCGTTACAAGTGCTGTCCAGACCCCTTCAAATCGTTCAAGTCTCATCTCCCACCCTCCTTGATGGTGATATCATTCTCCTATTATCAACAAAATAGATTAAATTTCAAGAAGAAAAAATTCACATCGGTAACCCCTCAGTTTCGGGTTTTTAAGAAAGGCCTTACGTTCTGATTCCACATGTGTCAATCATGGATCATAGAGGAAGCGATCAGATACCGTGGTAAGGTCTTTGGTTCAAGAGAGATCGATGAGATTAGCGAAGTCATAGCAGCCCATCGTGAGCGAAGTCAGTGGTTCATCTCGAGAGAGCTATGCCGAAGGTGGGGTTGGACCCAGCCCAACGGCGTTCTCGAGGATATGATCGGTCGGGGATTATTGTTACGATTGGAGGCTCAAGGGCTCATTAAGCTTCCTCCTCGTGGCAAGATTCCTCCCTATCATTTATCTGCGCATAAAAAGCCTACAAACGTTGAACTGGATCAGGCTCCGATCGAAGGCAACTTATTGGAGTTTCGACCCATTGAACTTCTTCAGGTCAGACGGACGCCCCTACAAAAGCTCTATAATAGCCTTATCGAACAATATCACTCCTTGGGATACACTCGACCCGTAGGAGAGCATCTGGAGTACCTTGCCTTCAGCCGGAGTTGGGTAGTGGCCTGTCTGGGGTGGTGTTCCGCCCCTCGTCCCATTGGGTGTCGGGATCGTTATTTGGGATGGACCCAAGAGCAGCGGATCAAGAATCTTTATCAGGTAGTGAACCATACACGATTTCTCATCTTACCGTGGGTGAGAGTTCCTCATTTGGCTTCCCATCTATTAGGATTGATGGCTCGAAGAATTCTACGGGATTGGCAAGAGAGTTATCATCATGAGGTGGTCTGGTTGGAGACGTTCGTAGACCCTGAACGTGGATTCTTGGGGACTTGCTACAAAGCGGCCAATTGGATCTATCTGGGGCAGACGACAGGACGAGGGAAGAACGATCAGACCCGTCGCCCAAACCGAAGCCTCAAAGACTTCTGGGGTTATCCTCTCAAGAGAAACGTCCGAGAGGTCCTCTATGGTTAATCACTGCGAACGGTGCCTTCAGAAGCAGCGCCAGATCGACCAACTCCTCGAAGAGGTTCAACGCCTAAAGGCAAAGCTGCGCTATCAAGAAAGGAAGGACAAAGAGGGCTTCTTTGGTTCCTCGACCCCTTCTTCCCAACTGCCTCTTAAAGCCAATACGGACAAAGAAAACAAAAATCACAAGAAAGGTGCCCGTCCAGGTCACAAAGGGCATGGGCGAAAAGCTCACTCCAAAGAGACGGCCGATGAGATCATCTCGATCGACCCAGGGGAGATCTGCCCGGATTGTGGGGGAGCCTTGAAACTCAAAAAAAGACAAGATCGAACCGTCATTGAAAGTGAGCCGGTCAAACCCAAGAAGGTTCTCTATCATCTCTCCCATAAGGAATGTATTCAATGTCACCCCGTGTTTCGAGCAAAAGCCCCGGGCGTCCTTCCCAAAACTCTCTATGGTAATCAGATCACGGCTCAGATGGCGGTGATGCATTATTTTCATGGCATCCCCATGGGCCGATTGCCCACATCTATACCCCGTAACTGAGGGGTTACCTATGCGCTCTCAACGATACGTCGGCCTTCCAGGCGGACAAGAATTTCTATAAGTTTTGGCTTTCTGGCGTTGGCCTGTCGGAGTTTAAGCAGATAATCCCTCCACTCTTCTTCTCTTTTCAGTTTTTTCAAAAGGCTTTGTGCCTTCCGCAGATAGCGTGCGGCCTCTTCATAGGCTTTTGGTTTGGTTAAAGCAATCTGCCTATCGGCAATACTCTTCCATATATCAATGGCCCGGTCAGGGTAGTGATCTGCCACTGCTTCAGCAACCTGATCGTCTTGATAACTCTCGCCAAACCAAAAAACTTCTTTCTTTAATTTCTTATGATCATACCATTTGAGGGCATCGTCGGGTCGCTTCTCTTCTATGGCAATATCAATCAGCACGCTGGTCATGGGAAATTCGCTCTTTCTGAATTCTCGTTCCTCCTTCACGCCTGTTTCAGGCAAAGGCCATGAGGGACTGGTCTGGGGGGGTTGCCGCTCTCAAGATAATGGAGGGCCGCAGCCCTAATCTCTTGCCACAAGTTTGCCTTCTCGCCAGCTTTCTTCATGTCCTTGAAGGTCTGAACAGAGGGTGATTGAATGAAATCTTCCACTCGAAAGGCGGCAACTTTGAGCCAATTCCCCTCTTTTTCCCTTATCTCTCGCAAAGCATCTTTCAATTGTTTGGCAATCCCAGGGTATTGTTTTTGAGTGGCTTTAATACCTTTGTGAATCCACTGCTCTGCTTCTTCCAATCGTTTGGCTTTTCTCAGGGCATCGACAAGACGCTCGTAGCTGCCAGTCATTACCGCCTCCTTCTCACACAAGGGTATGACTTCTTCATTCCGGCCTGAATTCTCAAGAGCTTG
Organism: uncultured Pseudomonadota bacterium; assembly: GCA_937124575.1. GTDB lineage: Bacteria > Desulfobacterota > BSN033 > BSN033 > UBA1163 > RBG-16-49-23. The sequence continues at coordinate 10,901 of CAKZKY010000463.1, forward strand.
TATAATCCAGTTCGTCAGGTTATCCCTGTGATAACTCCGTGAAAAACTATCTTCCCCTTTCGCCGGCTGCAATTTATTCAGCCGCTCCAGAAGTCTATCCGCGACCACACTCCAATCTGAAGCCTTCTGTTTCTTCTTCCAGAAAGATTCGGCTCCATAACAGAGTTCATACTCATCTTTCAGTTCAGCATCAATCGCCCAGAGGATCTGCTCAACAGGAGATAAGGATGACTTAGGCAGGGCCTCAAATACTATATCCAGGCAGGAAGAAATCTCTATGCCTGTTTCTCCCTCATCATGGCTCATTTCGATCTGATTGATACCTGCCTCAAGGAGTTCCTTCCCCAGTTTCACCACTTCATCTGCATGTCCCTTTGACAGAAGCAATTTCAGACGACCTTTCACCCGAGAATAATCAGGAGTATATCCTTCGTGATTCCAGTGGTTCCTCCAGCCGGGTTCGGAACTTAATTCGTGGATTTCTTTCCGCACGGCAGACACAATCCTGCTTACTGATCCTTTTGAGAGGTTTTGACGGTCCATCAGATCTTCACGGACATTCTGGTACTTTTCGGATAGATCCTGGAATAAGGTGATTAACTGTTCTTTGGTTTGTTCTCCCCAAAAACCTTTCAGGTCTAGAGGTTTTGTTTTGCCTGCTTTTGAGGGAACAGGGCCTCCGCCCTCCACCTCATCATCGTCTTCTTCCTCTTCCTCCTCCTCGTATTCGTCATCCCAGTCTTCTTCATCCATCCCTTCTAATAATGCAAGGCGTCTATCCTTTTCCGTAACCATAGGAACTTCGATTTTCTTCTTCACATGATCGAGATATTCGAGCATCACAGCCACCCCATGTTTGCAGTTATTCCCATAAGGACAGGTACAAACTGATATCAACTCACCTTTTTCAACATCAACCTCCGTGGCATACTTCTGCTTTCCCTGAACCCAGGCAATCAGTGAGCCTGTCTGTGTTTGAGCCAATTCATTAACCCGATGGCTCCGATGATAGCCCTGTCCACGGGAAAGAACCCTGCTTCCCGCCCACTGCTCGAGATCGGACCAGCTTAGGTTTTCAAAAAAATCCTTCTTTAAGGATTCCTTTTTCATTTTTTCCCCTACGGTCAGCCTTTTTCATTAAAAGGGTTCTTGGATTAGTGTATCATAAAGATACTGGAGGGCTTTCTCTGTGGCCTTTTCTTTTATCTCTCTTCGACTCCCTTTTAAATTTAAGTTCATCACCCAAATTTTTTTTTCGCTGGACACTCCAATATAAACAAGACCAACAGGCTTTTCTTTGCTCCCCCCCGTGGGGCCAGCAATGCCTGTGGTGGATAATCCGAATGTGGTATTGAAGGTTTTTCGAACCCCCTGAGCCATTTTTTTTGCTACTTGCGAGCTGACGGCTCCGTACCGCTTAATATCGGCTGCGGGAACTTCCAGACAATCCGTCTTGGACTGATTGCTATAAGTCACCATTCCTCCCATGAAGTAGTCTGAACTCCCTGATACATCAGTAATGCGATCACAGATCAACCCTCCGGTGCAGGATTCGGCAATGGAAAGCGTCCAACCTTTTTCTCGCAAGAAGTCTCCAATCAGTTTTTCCAATTTCATGGTCGAATCTTCCAGGCTCCCTCACCCTCCTCCTCTCTCCAAAGAAAAGATAGAAAGAGCGGAGGGAATGAAATGTAGAAGGATATTGGCATAAGCTCCAGCAACCACATCGTCCAAGACCACTCCATAACCTCCTCTGGCCTTTTCCACCAGACGGATGGGTGGTGGTTTGAGGATGTCGAAAAACCGAAAGAGGACAAACCCGGCAATGATTAAAAGGGTCGTTTTCGGAATCCAAAGCATTGTAATGAAAAAACCCATCATCTCATCGATGATGATTCTCCGATCATCTTTTTTCCCAAAAACAGCCCCTGTCTTCTCTGACACCCAAACAGCCAGAAAGAAAAAACTGACCAATGTGATTTCATAAAGGGGAAAAGGGATTTCTGATAGGAAATAATAGAGGGGAATGGCAACGAGGGTCCCCAGAGTCCCAGGGGCGACGGGAGAGTATCCAGCCCCGAGGCCAGTAGCTAATATGGTGATGAAATAGTTCATCCGTTCCACTTGATTTCAGGTTTCAGATATTAGATTTAAAATCTGCAATCTACGATCCTCAATCTTAAATCAAAATCTCACCGTGACCCCCTTCTCTTTTAAATAAGATTTGACCTGGGCAATCGTGTACTCCCGGTAGTGAAAGATCGAGGCGGCCAAAACAGCGCTCGCCTTTCCCAAAGCAAGACCATCATAAAGGTGCGCCAGAGTTCCCACGCCTCCGGAAGCAATGACCGGAATATCCACACTCTCCGAAATCGTTCGGGTCAATTCAATATCATAACCATCTTTGGTTCCATCCCGGTCCATACTGGTCAGCAGGATCTCGCCTGCTCCCAACTTCTCCATCTGCTTGGCCCAAAGGACAGCATCAATTCCTGTTGGAATCCTTCCTCCGTGCGTGTAAACCTCCCAGCCTTGCTCTCTCCTCTTAGCATCGATGGCTATCACTATGCACTGGCTTCCAAAACGCATGGAGGCTCGCTTCACAAATGAGGGGTCTTTTACGGCAGCGGTATTGATCGAAACCTTATCCGCGCCAGCCTTAAGAAGCCTCCGGATATCTTCAAGGCTTCTCACGCCGCCTCCGACTGTCAGTGGAATGAAAATGGCCTCAGCGGTTCGGTGGACGATATCGATGAGAATCTCCCTCTTCTCATGGGAAGCCGTGATGTCTAAAAAGGCGATCTCGTCAGCACCCTGCTCATCATAGGCCTTAGCATTCTCAACCGGATCGCCCGCATCTTTCAGATCTACGAATTGGGTTCCCTTAACCACCCTCCCATCCTTCACATCAAGACAGGGAATGATTCGCTTGGCAAGCATGCACCAAAGTTCCTTTCCGGCAAAGAATATGGAATTTTGTTCTACGGCCGAAATGATAGAATATCGGAATATTGGAATGTCGGTAAAAAATCATCACTTTAAACTTTATTTTCCCCTAAATTGAGCGATTTCTTTCACCCTTCACAAGGGGGGGCTGGGAGGCCGAAAAGCCTTTTAGAGCGATTACCTTTGATTGATTAAATCAACCATCGGGCCTGTTCAATCATCACCCGTTTGATGAAAGCTTAAGGTACATGACCCAGACGTTCAATATATCGCATTCTAAAAGGGTTTGAGGCATCGCCGCCCCTCCTTGTGAGATTGGGTGAGTCGCTCAATTTAGATTTCCATTAATCCATCATTTCAATCTTCCATGTTTTTTTGATTTTGTAATTCTTATTGCTTCTTCGAGATCGAGACTTCCCTTATATAGGGCACGGCCTGTGATCACTCCAATCACGCCATACGGTTCCAGCTCCATCAGCCTTTCAATATCTTCGATGTTTGAGACACCACCCGATGCGATCACTGGAATAGTAGTCGACTGGGCCAACGCCTTTGTCATCTGCTGGTTTAACCCAGTGGACATGCCATCTCTCTCAATGTCTGTAAAGATGATGGCTGAAAGGCCTATCCCTTCAAACATCTTCACAAGATCGATCGCTTCTATCGAGGCAACCTCTTGCCAGCCTTCAACGGCTACCTTTCCGCCTTTGGCGTCGATGCCAAGGATCACCTTTCCGGAGTATCTATGGCAGGCCATTTCGATCAAGCCACGATTCCTGAGGCCAGCTGTTCCGAAGATGATCCATTCTACGCCGGATTGGATGTAGTCCTCGATCGTTGTCAAATCACGGATCCCTCCCCCCACTTCGATAGGGATGGATACGGACCGAATCATCTCTTTGATCAAAGAGGAATGAAAAGGCTTCCCTGATACCGCTCCATTGAGATCAACCACGTGAAGTCTTTCAGCTCCCTTTGACTCCCAATGGATGGCCATCTCAACGGGATTTGCTGAATAGATCGTCTCTTGATCCATTCTTCCCTGGGAGAGCCTTACACACTTTCCGTCCTTCAAATCAATGGCAGGGATGATGATCATATAGAAAGACTCATTGAAAACTGCAAAATGAAAAATAAGCAGTTAGCAAGAAGGAGCAAATTTTGCAACTTGCATTTTAAAATCTGTAATTTCTATTTTTATTTTCCTTCAAGTTCTGTGGGGCCGGGAAGTCCTTTTAATGCCTCGTCTAATCCCACTCTGGCCAATTCCTCTGCGGTCAGCCACTGTGCCTTTCTCCTGAAGAAAGAACCCATCTTTAAAAGATTTTCGCTCAGGGGTCTCTGGGTTTCATCCATTCTCCCTCTCCAAACCTCAACCCCATCTCTCAATCGAAACAGGTGAATGTCGAATCCCACAGAGGCAGGCCTTTCAACTCCCACAGAAGAGCCGATTCTCTCCTCGAACCGAAAGATAAATCCAATGGAAACAAAGTCTCTCCCCAGCTCTCGACCCAGTTCAATGGCAGATGCCTTCGGTCTCTCATCATATATTCTTCTGTTCCGGAGAGCAAGGGCCTCCTCCACCTTCTCTAAGGGAATGACTTTGAATATTCCTTTCGCCTCTATCTGCTGATAGAGAAGCCTCGTCATGGTGTTCTGGGCGTTAGGAAGGATCTCTCCCCTTTGAAAAACGGTCCTACAAACCGGACAGAATGGTTCTCGCTCAATGAAGAAAGGAAGAATCGCTATCCTGGGTTTTTCTTCGGCCTTTGCTTCGAAAATCCCAAACAGGATTAAGCCTAATAACAGGATGAGTAATCCAGGCCCCAAAAGGATTTTCTTCATCGCTTCACCTCTCTCATCTCCAAAGAAAGTCGTCATTCCAGCCAAAGCTGGAATCCATTCCTTTTAATCCTGCCAAAGGCAGGACCGGAAGTCTCCGCATCATGCATGGGGCAGACTCTCTGATCCGTTATGACGAAAAGGGAATATCTTTTCGACGATGAGACTATTTTTTAAGGCCAATCTTCTTTGCGTCTTCTAAGAATTGGGCTGTCCCCCGGTCTGTGAGAGGATGTTTGACCATCTGGTCCAGAATGGCGGGTGGGATGGTCACAATCTCAGCACCCATCCGAGCCGCCTCGATCACATGGATGGGGTTTCTCACGCTGGCGACGATGATACGGGTTACAATCTCATCGTATTGGTCATAAATCTCTCTGATCTGTTGGATCAATTCGAGGCCATTGAAACTGATATCGTCAAGCCTTCCGATGAAAGGACAGATATAGGTCGCTCCTGCTTTTGCTGCCAAAATGGCTTGACTCGCTGAAAAAAGGAGAGTCACATTCGTCTGAATGCCTTCGGCCGAGAGGATTCTCACCGCCTTCAGTCCCTCCTGATTGATGGGGATCTTGATCACGATCTCATCTCCCCAGCTGGCTAAGACTTTCGCCTCTTTCACAATCTCTTCACAAGCGAGGCTGGTCACTTCAACATTGACCGGTCCCTTCACCTCTTTTGAAATCTTTCGAATGAGTGTCTCTGCATCCTCCTCTTCTTTGGCAATAAGCGTGGGGTTAGTGGTCACGCCATCGACCAGACCGAGCTCTTTCGCCTTTCGAATCTCATTTAGATTCGCCGTATCAATAAAAATCTTCACGATTCATCCTCCCTCTTTTGATTTCCGATTTCAGATTGTAGATTTCAGATTGAAAAATCTTAAATTTGCAATCTGTAATTGACGTTCAAGTGATTCCCCACCTTCTCACCATATCGTGGATGGCTTTCGCCTGTCGTAGAAGTTCTTCCATCTCCTGAAGAGGGATCATGCTTGAGGCATCGCAGAGTGCTTCAGATGGCCTGGGATGGGTCTCAAGAAAAAGGCCGTTACACCCCACAGCCATGGCCGCACGTGAAAGATGGGGTACATATTCAGGGCTTCCTCCCCTTGGGTCTTCGCTCGGAATCCCATAATTCCTGACCACATGGGTGGCATCGAAGATCACCGGACAACCGATCCTTTGCATGATGGGAATGGAGCATAGGTCCGAAATCAACTTATTATATCCGAAGCACGTACCCCGTTCCGTGAGAAGGACCTGTTGGTTACCAGTGCTATGGATCTTTTTCACAGCGCCAGCCATATTCTCCGGAGCGATGAATTGACCTTTCTTAATATTGACGACTCTTCCCGCAGCTCCTACCTTCAGGAGAAGGCTGGTCTGCTGGCAGAGAAAGGCAGGAATCTGAATCACATCCAATACCTCTTTGGCTGGATCGACATCTTCCATCCGGTGCACATCAGAGAGGACAGGGAGCCCAATCTCCTCCTTTACCTTTGCGAGGATCTTCAATCCATCCTTTAAACCTGGTCCCTTATATGACTTCTCAGAACCCCGGTTATCCTTCTCATAGGAGGCTTTAAAGATCAGGGGGATCCCCAGCTTCTGGCAGATTGTCTTTAACTCTTTGGCTATCTCCAGAACGATGGCCTCGCCTTCGATCACACATGGACCAGCAATCAGCACCAGAGGGTTTCCCTTTCCAATCCGAATCTCACCCACCTTAACTTCGTTCATAAAAGGCTCCTCCAATATGAGTCTGTCATGCTCTATATCAAAAACATCTAACTCAGGGCTTCAGTCCCGCCCTGGCGGGAATTCATCAGCTCTAAAGGGCTGAGTTACAATCCACCAAATGATGAAATCCCCACAACGGGGAGATCCCAGCACAAATAGAATTTAAACTGATCTCGCAAAGTTCTCTAAAATTCTCAGCCCCTTCTGTTGGCTTTTCTCCGGATGAAACTGGGTCGCAAAGATATTCTCCTTCCAGACGCTCGAAACAAAAGGAATCCCATAATGGGTGAGGGTCGATCTCCACTGATCTTCCTCCAGGACCACGTAATATGAATGAACGAAATAGAAGAAATCTCCGCTCTTTAACCCCTGTAACAGAGGAGCCTCCCTAGTCTTTTCGATCGTATTCCATCCCATATGCGGAACCTTATGGTCTGGATCGGGCTTGAACCTGACCACCTTCCCTTTGATCAAATCGAGTCCTTTTTGATGCCCGAACTCCTCGCTCTCTGAAAAAAGGATTTGAAGTCCAAGACAGATACCGAGATAGGGTTTTCCTTCCTCAATGGATCGAAGCATGGGTTCGATCAATCCGTATCTCTCAAGGTTCTCCATGCAGTCCTTAAAAGCACCTACCCCTGGAAGAACGATTGCTGAAGCATTGGAAATTGCCCGTTTGCTCCGGGTTACACCGGCTTCACAACCGACATGCTCGAATGCCTTCTGAACGCTTCTGAGATTTCCAATCCCATAGTCAATGATGACGATCCTTTGTGTCATTCTTCCTCGATTTCAGATTTAAGATTTCAGATTGCAGATTTAAAATCTGAAATCTACAATTTTCAATTTGAAATTATAGAATTCCTTTTGATGATGGGACTCCGCTGGATCGCTCATCGATCGAGACTGCTTCTCTCAGCGCTCTTCCCAATCCCTTAAAAACAGACTCCACCATATGATGGCTGTTTCGGCCATAGAGGAGGTTGATGTGGAGCGTCATTCTGGCATGATTGGCAAGGGCCCTCATGAATTCCTCCACCAGTTCCAGATCAAAGGTTCCGATCTTCGATCGCTTCAGTTTCATATGATAGACGAGGCAAGGTCTCATCGAAAGGTCCAAAGTGACAGAGGCAAGCGTCTCATCCATCGGAATCAAACCCAAGCCATACCGCCAAATCCCTTTTGCCTCTCCCAATGCCTTTCGGATGCCATCTCCCAAACAGATCCCGACATCCTCGACCGTGTGATGGGCATCCACGCCGATATCGCCTTTGGCTTTGATCAAGAGGTCCATCCGACCGTGGTGGCTAAGTAAGCTGAGCATATGATCGAAGAAAGGAATTCCGGTTTGGATCGAATGTCTTCCAGACCCATCCAGATCAATCTTAAGAAGAATATCTGTCTCTTTCGTCTTTCGCCTCACCTCTGCCTTCCGATGTCTCTCCATCATCGCTCTCCATTTTGAAAGATCACCAATCAATGAAATTGTACCTAAAAATGCGATCGCATTTTTAGGTACAATCTTCTTCTTATCTCCCAAGGGGTCCCTTTCCGAACCCTGTCCCCAACAAGATCACTTCATCCTTATTTCCACGGAACGATAGTGTCCTTCCAGCCCCTCCCATTCGGTAAACCGCTTCACATCTGCTTCAAAGCGTCTCAGGGCTTCTTCGTTAAATTCCATCAGATTTATCTTTTTTTGGAAGTCTTCCACGGCCAAAGCCGATGCATACCGTGCCGTTCCTGCAGTAGGCAAGATGTGGTTGGGCCCTGCCAGATAGTCCCCAATCGCCTCAGGAGTATGGATGCCAAGAAAGACGGCTCCCGCATGTTTCACAGATTTTGCCAAACGTTTGGGATGTTTCACGCAAAGCTCAAGGTGTTCAGGGGCAATCCGGTTTGCAAGCTCCATGGCTTGATCGAGATTGTTGACAACGAGGATGGCTCCTCTCTGGATGAGGCTTTTTCGTGCAATCTTCTCCCGCCCCAGAGCGATGAGCTGCTTCTCAAGCTCGGCCTTTGCTCTCTTAGCAAAGTCCTCGGAGGTTGTGATCAGGACGGGGAGTGCCCTCTCGTCATGTTCTGCCTGGGAGATCAGATCAGCCGCCACATAGGCTGGAGGCGTATACTCATCTGAGATAATCACAATCTCGCTTGGTCCAGCGACCATATCCAAATCTACAGTGCCGTAAACCAGTCTCTTGGCAATGGTCACATAACGATTGCCTGGACCAACGATCTTATCCACCTTGGGAATCGATTCAGTGCCATAGGCTAATGCGCCAATCGCTTGAACGCCTCCAACACAAAAGATTCGATCCACACCTGCCAGGTCAGCCGCAACCAGGACCGCTGGGCTGATTCCTTCTGGCTGGGGAGGTGTGGTGATGATGATCTCCTCGACGCCTGCCACTCTTGCTGGAATGGCAGCCATCAAAACAGTGGACGGATAAGATGCCTTTCCTCCGGGGACGTAGATCCCTACTCGTGCCAGAGGTTTCACCACCTGTTCGATCCTGATTCCCTTTTCGATCGATTCGACTCCCCTTCTTCCCTTTGTCATCCGGTGAAACCTGCGGATGCGATGGCTGGCCTTCTTTAAAGTCTCTAAGAAATCGGTGGGTATCTTCTTATGTGCCTCTTTGATCTCCTCTTTCTTCAACTCGAGTTGAGAAGGGAGGAGTCGAATCTGGTCGAAACGTTCTGTATAGTGAAGAAGGGCTTCATCTCCTCTCTTTCTCACATCCCTCAGAATGGATCGTACGTCTGCTTCAAGCCGTGAAGGATCTTCGACAATACGTCTCTCCATACCCAAAAGATATTGCTTAAAACCCTTTTCACCAATCTTAAGAATCTTCATTCAAGGACCTTTCAGCATGTCGCCTTCTGAAATCTCAGCCTTCTTCTTTCACCCTTCTAATATTGGCCCCCAGCCCTGCTAATTTCTTCTCAAGCCCCTCATAGCCTCGATCCAGGTGGTAGACTCTCGAAACCTCTGTCACACCGTCTGCAGCCAGACCAGCCAGGATGAGCGAGGCACTTGCCCTGAGATCACTGGCCATCACCTTTGCTCCGTTCAAACTCTCCACACCCTGGATAATGGCGGTGTTCCCCTGAATTCGAATATCAGCCCCCATTCTCTGGAGCTCGTTCACATGGATGAAACGGTTCTCAAAGATCGTCTCCGTGATAATGCTCAGCCCTCTGGCAAGAGACATCAAGGTCATGAATTGAGCTTGCATATCTGTTGGAAATCCAGGATAGGGCTGTGTCTTCACGTCCACGCTCCGAATCCTTCGGGTTCCTACCACTCTCACCCCTTCTCCTTCGGGTTCGATCTCCATGCCTGTCTCTCTCAGTTTAAGGATGACCGTCTCCATATGACGAAAAGGACATTTCAGAAGTTTGATATTACCTCGCGTCAGCCCGGCTGCTATCATCAGGGTTCCAGCCTCAATCCGATCGGGGATCACCGTATGCTCTGTCGGATGAAGCGACTCCACCCCTTCGATTTCGATCAGGCTCGTTCCTACCCCCTCAATCTTGGCACCCATCTTCTTTAGGACGTTGGCCAGATCAGACACCTCGGGTTCCATGGCAGCATTCTGTAAGACCGTCTTTCCCTTGGCCAGCGTGGCTGCCATCATCAGGTTCTCGGTTCCAGTTACGGTGGCTGTGTCAAAAGAGATCGTGGCTCCTTTTAACCGGTCTGCCTTAGCTTCCACATAACCGCTTCGGAGTTCGATCTTCGCTCCCATGGCCTCAAGCCCCATGAGATGAAGGTTGATCGGTCTTGCGCCAATGGCACATCCTCCTGGAAGAGAGACTCTTGCCTTTCCTAATCGTGCGATCAGCGGACCCAGAACCAGAATGGAAGCCCTCATCGTCTTGACCAGATCGTAAGGAGCCTCCTCATTCGTCACCTCTGTTGCATCGATACGATAGGTGTTACCCTCGCCGTGGACTTTCACTCCGAGGTTCTTAAGAACTTTTGAGATGGTCTGGATATCCTGCAGTCGGGGGACATTGTGTAAGAGATTCTCTCCTTCGGTCAGAAGAGAGGCGGCAAAGATGGGAAGGGATGCATTTTTAGAACCACTCACACCCGCCTCTCCGATCAATCGCTCCCCACCCCGAATCACGATCTTATCCATCAAACACTCCGTTCAAAATCCCTATCACCCCATAAGCTCCAATTCCCAGTAACCAAAAGATTTTAAAAATTTGATTGGAATTTGGTTACTGGTCATTCCCTTCGCTGTGCCTTGACGACCCTCTCAATCCCTGAAAGGTCCTTTACCC
>CAKZKY010000464.1 GCA_937124575.1 uncultured Pseudomonadota bacterium
ATCATTGGAGTCGGAGGAGGGGGGAATAATGCCCTGAACACCATGATTTCGAGTAACCTCACAGGTGTGGAATTTATTGCTGCCAACACCGATGCTCAGGCATTGGCAGCGAACCTCGCCCCATTGAAATTCCAATTGGGTGCCAATTTGACCAAAGGATTGGGAGCAGGAGCCAATCCAGAGATTGGGAGAAAAGCAGCTCTTGAAGATGTGGATATGATCCGCGAAATCCTAAAAGGAGCGGATATGGTCTTTATCACCGCTGGCTTAGGTGGCGGAACCGGTACCGGTGGTGCTCCCGTGATTGCAGAGGTGGCTCGAGAGATGGGAGCGCTGACCGTTGCGATCGTCACCAAACCCTTTCACTTTGAGGGAAAGAAGAGGATGAAGCAGGCCGAAGAGGGTCTGGCAAACCTGAGGATGACAGCAGATGCCTTGATTACGATTCCCAATCAAAGACTCCTGAGCATTAGCGGTAAGAACATGACCCTTCTGGAAAGTTTTAAGAAAGCGGATGAAATCCTTTATCATGCCGCCAAAGGGATCTCCGATATCATTGTCGGGCACGGAATCATCAATCTCGATTTTGCCGATGTGCGAACGGTGATGTCAGAAACCGGAATGGCCTTGATGGGAACAGGCATTGCTTCGGGAGAGAATCGGTCGATCGAAGCGGCCCAGAGGGCCATCTCCAGCCCGTTGTTAGAGGATATCACGATCGAAGGGGCAAGGGGACTTCTCATCAATATTACAGGCGGAGAGGATATGACCCTCAGCGAAATCAATGAGGCGACCAGCCTGATTCATAAAGAAGCCCATGAGGATGCCAATATCATCTGGGGGATGGTGATTGATCCATCCATGAAAGATGAGATTCGGATCACCGTCATTGCTACTGGATTTGGCAAAGCCGAAGCGAAAAAGATGGACAAACCATTGCCTATGGGTATAAAACGATTTTCTCATCTCCCCGGATTCAAGGACCGCAGCCGAGAGATCCCTCCTTTCACGCTCAGCATTAAGGAAGGGAATCGAGAACCCCCTACTTTTATGAGAAGAGTAAAGGCCAATGAACGATATGATGAACTGAAGTTGGAACCTTCTTCCGAATTCGCTATTGAGGATGAGGACCGTTTTGATATTCCCACTTTTTTAAGAAAACAGGCGGACTGAGTCGGAAAATGGAAGGTGGTAAGTGGTGGGTCGTTCAAAAAAAGTTCCTTATATTAATAAAAATCTGTTATATTGATTTAAAATTAACCCTATTCCACTATCCACTGACCAAAGATGGTTTCTTGGAAACTCATTCAGAAGGCGAACGCCCTGCTTGAAAAAGAGAAGGGAACGGTTCGAAAACCCTGGGGAGGGAGAATTTCGATATGTCTTCTCTATCCGAACTCCTACCATGTAGGGATGTCCAATCTCGGATTTCAGGCCATCTATCAGAGGTTCAACTCCGAAGACGATGTCGTCTGCGAGAGAGCCTTCCTTCCCGAACCGGAGGATTTTCAGGAATACCAGAGGACCTCTACCCCGCTTTTTTCACTCGAGTCCCAGACACCCCTTTCCGACTTCGATCTTTTGGCCTTCTCGATCTCTTTTGAGAATGACTTCCTCAATGTCCTGAGTCTCCTCGATTTGGCACGCATCCCGCTGGAGCGTCATCACCGCAAAGAGAGAACTCCGCTGGTCATGGCAGGCGGTGTGGCCATCTTTCTCAATCCCGAACCCCTGAGCGAATTTTTTGACTTCTTCATCCTTGGCGAAGCCGAGGAGGTAATTGGAGAATTTTTAGAGCTTTACCGTGGTTCAAAGAGAAAGAAGGATGATTTATTGAGGAGGCTGGCAGGGATCGAAGGGATCTATATCCCCGAATTTTATCATATCACTTATGCCGAGGATGGAAGGATAAAAGAGGTCATTCCCGAACCGGGTTTCCCTAAGAAGATCAAACGGAGATGGATCCCAAAGATCGATCAATTTCCGATCCGATCGAGCCTCTTCACACCGGATACGGAGTTTAAGGAGATGGTCTTACTTGAGGTCAATAGGGGTTGTCCAAGGGGGTGCCGGTTCTGTGCCGCCGGTTTTGTTTATCATCCATTTCGAAACCGAACTCTTCCTATTCTCGAATCGCTCTCCATGGAGGGGCTTTTGAGAGCGAAGCGAGTCGGTCTTGCCGGAGCTGCCCTCTCTGACTATCCCCATCTGCTTTCGCTCTGCGAGGATATTGTCTCTCGAGGCGGAGGGGTTTCACTGGCCTCTCTCAGAGTGGATGCGATTACACCTCCGCTGATCGATTGTTTGAGAAGGGGCGGAGTCCAGGTAGCCGCCATTGCTCCGGAAGCTGGTTCAGGGAGACTCCGCAGAGTATTAAAGAAGGGTTATAGTGACGATGAGATTTTGGCAGCGGTCCGCACATTGGTTGAAAATGGCCTTTCACAGATCAAGACATATTTTCTCATCGGACTTCCATCCGAGACCGATGAGGAGGTGCGGAGTATCCTTACCCTTTCAAGACGGATGGAGCATCAGATCGTCTCCAGCCGTGCAGGTGAAAAGAAGAGATGGAAACTGGTTCTGAGTGTCAATCCATTTGTGCCCAAGCCTGCCACCCCTTTACAATGGGCTCCCTTTGAGGATGTTGGCGAATTGAAGAGGAAGCTGAGGCTTCTCAAGAACGGGATCAGAGGGAGAAAAAATGTGGAGATGATCCATGATCTTCCCAAATGGGCTTATATCCAGGCCCTGCTTTCGAGAGGGGATCGAAGGCTGGGGAAGGTGTTGATGGCAGTTCACCAACATCAGGGGAACTGGGAAGAAGCCCTTAGGGAGACAAGCCTCAATCCCGACTTCTTTGTCTATCGGAAAAGGGATCTGGACGAACTCTTTCCCTGGGATTTCATCGACCACGGCATCCCAAAAGAGAAGTTGAAAGAAGAGTATTTGATGGCGATGAGAGAAACAGGAGTGAAGATCGAGTGATGAACGAAGGATGGGGGATGGGGGATGAGGGACGATAGAGGATTGATGATGGACGACGGACGATAGACAATGGACGAAAGATAATCGATGGCAGACAATAGAGATAGGCTAAAGACAAAAACGCAGACGAGGGGAAGATTGAAATGAGGGCAGAAAAGGTTACTTTTATGAGTGAAGGTTATAGAATAGCAGGAATTCTTCATCTTCCAGACAAGGAGTGTCCTGCTTGTGTGATTGCTTCTCATGGTTTGCTTTCGAGCAAAGATAGCGAGAAGTATATTGCCCTTGGGAAACGAATGGCCGAAGAGGGAATAGCCATGTTGAGGTTTGATTTTAGAGGGATCGGGGAGAGCGAGGGAAACGAAGAGGATAATACGATCAGCAAGAAATTGAAAGATCTCAGTTCTGCCATCGATTTTGTCAGGTCCTATCCGGATTTTGGAAAGGAGATTGGCCTGGTGGGATCGAGCCTTGGCGGCTTTCTCTCACTCATCAGGGCTTCAAAGGACAGACAAATCAAGGCCTTAGTGGTCTGGGCGACCCCTCTTCATATGGACGATCTCAGTTCAAAAGAGCAGGAGGAAGATTATCCACTGCCTCCGGAAGCCTTCTTTCAAGATCTTCCAAAACATCGGCTCTTGCCCATTTTACCGAAGGTGTCAAACTGCCTGGTTATCCATGGCGAGCAAGATGAACTTGTGCCTGTCGAACAGGCCATGGGTATCTTTTACCATTTAAATCTTCCCAAAGAGATCCATCTCATTGGAGGTGCGGATCACCGCCTCACACAACCTGCCCACCGCCAACGCGCCATCGATCTTACCGTAGAATGGTTTAAGAAATATTTTTAACCTTTTGGATTGGCGAAGTTCAGTAGTTTTCCCCGAAATTAGTACCACCCTGAGTCCTAATTTTT
>CAKZKY010000465.1 GCA_937124575.1 uncultured Pseudomonadota bacterium
GGAGATAGGGTGAATCGCTCAATTTAGGGTAAAAGATGTCATTGCGAGGGCAAAGCCCATAGCAATCTCCTGAGTTTCAAGCAGATCGCTTCGCTTCCCCCACAATAACACCTTCCTAAAATGGATTGGAGTCCTACTTCATCCAGGGTGCCAGTTCGACTTTCGCCTCTGCCACAATATCCGGGAAGATAGGAACCATCTTTCCGGCCCTCCACTGGTAGGCTACGATAATGGAGGCCTCTTTCGGATCACCGTTAAATATTTGCTGGTGGGTCGCTTTGTCAAACCTTATTCTCCCTGAAACCCCCATCATATCGGTCCTTTCAACAAAGCCCACGAACTTATCCGGGTCTTTGGAAGGAACAAAACCCGCTCTTTCGATCGCATCCTTCAGGATGTAAACTCCGTCATAGGCAGAGGAAACGACCCTCGGATCATCCATTGGGGGAAACTTCTTCGCTGCCCATCGTGTATGGAATTCGCCTGATTTAGGCAGCGCCTTCACGGGTGCACCGGTCCCACCTGGAAAGGGCAGGACCATCACATAATCGAGATCTTCCCCATACATCCCCCATGCTTTGGTTGACGTGACGACTGCAAAATCAAGGAACAACATCGTGGGTATTTTCATCGATTTCCATTGTTTGAAACAGACCGGAAGCGTAGGCATATCGCCAACCACATAGATCATCTGCGCCCCAGAACCTCTGGCTTTGCTCAGGACAGGCGAAAAGTCATTCGTGCCCACAGGAACCAGCTCCATTCCTACCATCTTCCAGCCCAATCCTTCAAGCCTGCCTTTTAATGCATCGGCCGACCCTTTTGCCCAGAGGGTGTCCTGAACAATAGCAAATATTTTGTCATGCCCAAACTGTTTTCGCAGGGCATCAATGGCACGAGCTGCCGTTGATCCCACATGGATCGAATTCGTCGTCGCCCTGAACCAGTATTTATACTTCTCAGGATCGCCCTGGAAGACCTCGATCAATTTGGGGGTCTGAGCAATAGTCTGGATCGTGATCATCTTATACTTCGCAATGAGGTCCATAGTGGCAACCATGGCCTCCGACCGAAAGGGTGCAACGATGAGGGCATCAGGTTTCTCGTCGGCAATCAACTTATCCACTGCCATGAGCGCGGAGTGAACCGGAGTGCCTGGCTCACCGCAACGGGTATCTGCCGTGACTAACTTCAATGGCCGCTTGCTCCCTTCATCCTTGACCAGAATCCCTCCTGCGGCATTGATCTCATCAATGGCCATATCCACGGCTAACTTCCCGGATTTAACCAGGGGCTGAAAAAAGGAAGAAGGCAGTCCTAAAACGATCGGTTTCCCCTGTGCGAAGATTCTGGGGGGCACATGGATCATCAGGATACCTGCAATAAAAACTGTAACTAAACATACTAAAAATACTCTTCTCTTCATGACAACACCTCCTTATAAAATCAGGCTAAATAACTATTTAAAAACCCCTCTCTTATTTCCTCCCACCTCCTCCCCTCTGTTAATGGTGAAGCATTTTAACCAGTTTAAACCAACGTTGTCAATACTATTGATACTCATAAAAACCTCTGCCGGTTTTTCGTCCCAACTGCCCGGCACGCACCATCTTTCTAAGAAGCGGACAGGGCCGATACTTTGAATCTCCCAACTCCTTGTAGAGGTTCTCCTGGACCATCAGAAGCGTATCCAGCCCGATCAGGTCAGCTAAAGCTAATGGTCCCATTGGATGATTCACTCCAAGAACCATGGCCTGATCAATATCCTCTGCAGAGGCAATACCTTCTTGGAGAACAAAGATCGCCTCATTGATCATGGGGACAAAGATTCGGTTCACCACAAATCCAGGCGCTTCATTGACCAGGATCGGTTTCTTCCCCAATTTCTCAGATAAGGCTTGAATCGTCTGATACGTCTCTTCAGAGGTGGATTGGCCCTTGATGATTTCAACCAGTTTCATTGCCGGAACTGGATTGAAAAAGTGCATCCCAATCACCTTATCCGGTCTCTGGGTGACAGAAGCGATTTCTGTAATTGAAAGTCCTGATGTATTCGACGCCAAAATCGTCTCCTTCGCACAGAGCTGATCCAATTCCTTATAGACATCCTTCTTCAGCTCCATATTCTCAATGACCGCCTCAATCACCACCTCCGCACCTTTTACGGCTTCGATGAAATCTACTGTTCCGTTTATTCTTGACAAAAGCTTATCGGCCTGCTCCTGGGTCATCTTCCCTTTGCTGATCGCCCTTTCAAAATTCTTTTTGATGATGTTAAAACCACCCTGAACAAAACGGGCTTCGATATCCCTCATCGAGACTTCAAAGCCAGCTTCCGCACAGACCTGGGTAATCCCTGCCCCCATCAAGCCTGCTCCCAATACACAGATCTTTTTAATTTCCATCGCTCCATCCTCCTTCAAAATTCATCTTTAAAAACCTTTAGTCTCATAGGCAAGGATACCTGTTAGCTCTAATACACGATACCCGCATAACCGACAAAACTCTCATCAGGCATGATGTCGTAACTGGTGTAATAATCAAGGAGTGTTCCCTTCTCCGCACCCATGGCCCTGCAAGTAACCATTGCAGAAGCCGCCGCCCCTGCACTGCAAGCACTTTCATTTTCTTCAGCATGCCTGATCAGCAACTCTGTTTTCATCTTTAAGGCACAATCAATGAAACCTCTATCATTCTCCTCTCTCACCCATTTCAGAGCAGAAGAACCGATCCCCTTCGGGGTAAATCCATAGTTAGGACCGTAATGGGTGAGATCGGTTGATCCGATTGCAAGAATTTCCATTTGTTTTTCATTGGCAAGTCTGGCCACTTCCTCACCCAATGTTTTGGCTCTTAAAGACGAAGGGGAACGGATGGCAAGTAATTTTGCGTTGGGGAAGAAGTATTTGATCATAGGGACTTGAATCTCCATTGTATTGTCACCGCTTCCCGGGCTTTCTGCCTTCACCTCAATTCTTTTTGTCAAATTTTTGGCAAACTCCGAATCCATCTGCATATCTCCTAATGGGGTTTCCCAAAATTCTTCCATTACGATTCGTGGATACTCGTTCGGGCCAAGATGACCTCCATAAAGAACGACCATATCTGTTTTCCCTTTTGACTTCAAGAATTGAAAGACTCTTGCCGCAAGCTTACCGGAAAAATACCAGCCCGCATGGGGAACAATCCCACCCCTCACTGTGACCCGTGAGATTGGAGGAGACCATCCTTCCAAAAAATATTCGATCTCTCTCTGACATTCCTTCTTATCTACAGGATACCAGCCTCTGGGAAGATTCCTTGGTCTGCGAGACATCGACGTCACCTCCATTCAAATTCCAGGTTTGGCAAGATGAAAGGGTAAGGGCTATGAAGCCAGTTTTGTTTAGGCAAATCGTTTATGGTGACGGTGACGGAGCCCGTTTCGTTAATCGGTAACGGTAACGCCTAAAGAAATCAAAACCTACAGATGTGTCCTAATCTCTGAACTCCGAACCCATCCCTCCGAACTATATCCTTTCAAGAGTTGGCATTCCCATCATTTTGAGCGTATTGGCCATCACAATCTGAAACGCTTTGACCAAGGAGAGGCGAAAGTGGCGCAGATTCTCATCCTCCAGATGGATGAAAGGCGTCTGGATATCCGCCCCGGGATCGGGATGTTCATAAAAATTTGTAAACGAAGTGGCAAGATCAAAGGCATACTCCGCTAATTGCGAGACCCTTAGATTCTTTCCGCATCTGGCCACCACAGAAACAAATTCAGACAAAGCTTCGACCAGTCCTCTCTCTGTCTCTGTCAGTTGTTGAGGGACAACCCCGTTGCGCCAATGGAATAGAATCTTTCTCTCCTCGGCCTTCCTGAGGATGCTGCAAGCCCGTGCATGAGCATATTCGAGATAGACACCGGTATCTCCCGTTGTCTTGAGGGCCTCGTCAAAGTCGAAGATGATCTGGCTTTCAAGCGTAAATTTGAGAAGATAGTAACGGATGGCCGCACAGGCAAGAGCGCTGGCAACGCTTTCCTCCAGAGGATGGTCTGCATTCTCCACCACCTTCCTCTTCACCATCTCGATGAAATCCATCGCCTTCACACCTGTCCCTAAGCGGCCTGACATAGCAATCGCTCTCTTCTCTTCGGTCTCTTCTGCTCCTAAAATTCGAGCGGCCTGAGGAGAAAGGTTCACCACCTCATAGGCTAAATGGATGGATTGGACCGCCTCTCTCTCAAAACCCATTTGACGGAGACATTCATTCACCACTTGTTGGGGGTAGCTCTGCCTCACATCGATCACATTGATCACACGATCTGCCTTTCCAAACTCTCTTTGAAGATGATCTGCGGACTGGCCATCTGGAGCCGTTGTCCAGAGCGCTTCTCCATTGGCCTGAGTGCCCCAATTTCTGTAGACAAAATCTTTATTTAAGAGTCCAAACTTCCAGAGCTGGTAAGCAATATCTTTTGCGGTATAGGTGATACTGCCATTGGATCGAACCAAAATCTTATCCAGACTTTTAACCCCTTCATCCGTTTCAACGACTCCTCCAAGAGGAACGACCCAGCATCCTCTATTCGGTCCCTCTGTCTCGAATCGGAGTCCTCCCCTCTGTTTTAGAAGCTCAAAGGTCGCCTCCCAGAATCCCTGATGGATGATATCCGACTCCCAATTGAGAAGGTCATAAAAGATGGACAGTTGCGCCACGGTCTCAAGATGGGCTTTCACAATTCGGGTGGCTAATTCTTTGGCAAAGGTGGCAACAGGAGCTTGGCCTGCTTCGATCTGATGGAGAATCTTTTCTCGGTTCTCTTTCAGGGCTGAATCCTTCTCGACCTCGCCCTGAAAACGGGCATAGAGGTCCCAGCAGAAATAGTCGAGGGGCTGATTTTCTGGAACCTTTCTCCAGATTGCCTGGACGTCTGGTGTGTCTTCTTTAAAAAAGGGAGGGTCGAGATAGAAGAGTCCTGTCACCACATCGACCACCTGAACGCCGGTGTCATCAATATAGTTACAGACCTCTGTGGGATAGCCGAGCCATTTAAAAATTCTGGCAACCGTATCCCCTAAGACCGCATTTCGAAGGTGACCGATATGCATGGCTTTGTTTGGGTTCACGCTCGTATGTTCGATGAAGATCTTCTCTTGCTTAACGGGAGCAGTTCGCCCAAAATGTTCTGCCCTCTCAAGGATTTCTGGAATTAACTCCTCTGTTAATTTCGGCCAATCAACTCTGAAATTGATATATCCTGGATGGGTCAATGTGACCTTTTCGATATAGGGAGGAAGATCGGTCTCTAACTGTTCAACCACCTCTTTTGCAATCTCCATGGGTCGTCGTCGTCTCTCTTTGGCAAGCGAGAGGCAGATGGCACTTGAAAAATCTCCTATCTCCCTCTGTGGAGGTACATTAAAGGGGATCTCTTCAACCCCTAAGATCTTCTTTAATAACTCGGCCACGCTTTGACGAATCATCAACGATTTCTCACCATAAGTTTTGTCCAATTATGATGAAGATGGAGCAAAAAATCAAGGAAAAGTCTTTCCCATTCAAATTGACATCCCAAAGCCCATAACGATATAATTTATGCCTAATGATGCATGCCATCAATGCGCCCCCGAATAAACCTCACCGTTGAAAATATATAAAAAAGGGAGGTCTATGTGTTAAAAAACCTTTACAGCGATGCCTTGATCATTTTAACCACTCCGTTTCCA
>CAKZKY010000466.1 GCA_937124575.1 uncultured Pseudomonadota bacterium
ATGGAAGTCACCATCCCAGACAAGGCAAAGTTCAAGGCATTGATGAGGCCTGCCTATGACCGGATGAAAGCGATTGCTGGAGAAGAGAATATTGCCACTTTCATGAAAATTGTGGATGAGGCGAAATAGATAGTAGGTTGGCCCCTGGTAAGCTACAGACAGGAGAAATCGAGGCGGATCAACTAAAAAATAGGTATGGGCAAGCGGCTCTTCAAGGCTTCGAATGGTGATTGATTTAGAATGTTATGGTAAATGGAGAGCATCATTTTTAGTGAATTTCGATAGGGTAAGGAGAGGAGGGAGTTGACCTGGAAAAGGTTCGCCTCGAAGCCTTTACGAACAGCCTGCCCATACCCGTCTGGCCGAGATTTTTGCACCCATTAAAAGGGTAACTTTGCACTTTGATCTCGATTTCTTCCAGGAAACCCTGATGGGTGATCGAGCCGAGCAGCGGGAGACTAACGACGAACCCATCCTTCGGCTGAAGACCAACCCTTTCAAGACAGGGATGATGAAATGGTGACACTTCTTATTTTTGCACTCTTATTAGCGCTCATTATACTGAATATACCCGTTGCTGTAGCCATGGGTTTGACCGCCATTGTATTTTTTGTCGGTTTGGACCAGGGGGCACTCTTGACGATGCTTCCACAGAGAATGTATGCCTCCACCACCAGCTTCACTCTGCTTGCGATCCCCTTTTTCATTTTAGCCGGGAACCTCATGAATACAGGGGGAATTACTAACCGAATTTTTCGGTTTGCCAAAGCGATCGTTGGGCATATCCCAGGTGGACTTGGGCAAGTTTGTGTCATTGCCAATGTGATCTTCTCTGGTATGTCCGGTTCAGCCATAGCTGATGCAGCGGGTTTGGGTCAAATATTGCATAAAGCCATGGTCGACAATGGATTTAAACCTAAATTTTCCGCTGCCATCGTAGCCTCGGCGGCCACCATCGGCCCTGTGATACCTCCAAGTATTCCTTTTGTTCTGTATGGAGCGTTAACCAGCGTATCGGTCAGCAAACTTTTCTTAGCGGGTTTTATTCCTGGAGCCCTGATGGCAATTGCGATGATGATGGCCATTGCATTTTTGGCCAAACGGTATCATTTGCCAAAAGTGAAGAAGGCCGATTCAAAAGAAATCTTGGAGGCCACCAAAGAAGCATTTCTGCCTTTGTTGACGCCGGTGATCATTGTCGGTGGCATCTTGAGCGGGATTTTTACTCCGACCGAAGCCGCAGTCGTGGCTTCTTTATATGCGCTTTTCTTAGGAATTTTATTTAAAGATTTAAAACTACAAGATTTACCTCGGGTATTCTGGATTTCTATCCGGCAGACCGTCAGCCTGTTGTTCATTATTGCTGCGGCTGGTTTTTTCGGATGGCTGACCATTCATCAGAAAATCCCTGATGGAATCATCTTGTCTTTGACAGAGATGAGCGCTACCCCAGCGGGAATTTTAGCGGTAACCATCATCATCGTTTTGATCTTAGGGTTTTTTCTTGAAGGAAACGCCATTTTTATTATTACGATTCCCCTCTTCTTGCCCATTGCACAAAAGTTCGGGATTGACGTAGTTAATTTTGGTGTGGTGATGACGTTATTGATTATGGTTGGAAATCTTACTCCACCTGTTGGAATGTGTCTGTTTGCGGTATCGAATTATAAGTAAGGTTGATATTGCCACTTTGTCCAAGGAAGTTTTGCCCTATTTAATTGGGATCTTCGTGGTAACCGTTATGATCGCTTATATACCGCAGATTGCCACTTTTCTCCCTAACCTTGTTATGGGTAAATAGAAACACGAGTCTTCTTAGGAGCTCATATGAATGTTAGGCAGATCGATAGAGTATTGTTATATCTTTTGAAAGGAATTACGATTACCAGTTTGCTTTCTCTGACCCTCTTAATATCGGCTAATATTTTTGTGCGCTTTTTCCCAGTTGCTTCTTTGCACTGGTTCGATGAGATCATCGAACTTTTATATGCCTATCTGGTTTTTTATGGAGCGGGTGCCTTATGGATCTCCCAAGAGCATTTTAGCGTGGGTGATTGGGTCGAGAAGAGAATTAAAAATAGAAGAGCCAAATATGGTTATCGGGCAATGACCGAATTGCTCGTCGTCTTTTTTGTGGTTGTCTTCTTCTATTACTCCTTCAAGTTAACCCTGTTAGCTCAGGATGTGACGAATGTTTTTGCCATACCCAAACGGATCCTATATTCCTGTTTGCCGGTTTCAGGCGCTATCATGATGCTCTATTCCATCCGAAATATTGCTGTTGAATTTGTCAAGCTGGTGAAACCAGGTCAAGAGCGAGGGAATTCCTCAAAGTCCGATTGACCAAAGACAAAGGAGATCAACTCATGGATATCCGTTATGCCATCCATCCCGAGCAAATGAAGGGATTGGATACAAGTAAAATCAGAAGCCACTTTTTAATTGAAGGTCTTTTTAAAAAGAATGAAATGACCCTAATTTACAGCCATATGGATCGAATCATTGTTGGCGGCGTCTGCCCGTACGATAAGGGATTGGAACTGAAGGTGACCAAGGAATTGGGCGTTGAATTTTTCCTTCAAAGAAGGGAAATGGGGATCATCAATATCGGTTCAAAAGGGGTTGTCAGCGTTGAGGGTAAGGAATATCTCTTGGAGAAGAAAGATTGTCTTTATCTTGGCATGGGGTCAAAGGAAGTCTCATTCAAAAGTCTCGACCCAAACGATCCGGCCAAATTCTATTTTAACAGTACACCGGCTCATCGGAGCTATCCCACCGTTATCCTTTCCAAGAAGGATGCCCAGAGTCTCCATCTTGGCACACCGGAGAAAGCCAATGTCAGAACGATCTATCAATTCATTCACCCCAAAGGATTAAAGAGCTGCCAATTAGTCATGGGGATGACGGTTTTGGAACCGAACAGTATCTGGAATACGATGCCATGCCATATGCATGATCGGCGGATAGAGGTTTATCTCTATTTCGATCTTCCAGATGATTCTGTGGTCTTTCACTTATTCGGAGAACCCCGAGAGACCCGCCACCTCATTGTGAGGAACGAACAGGCCGTTCTTTCCCCCAGTTGGTCTATCCATTCCGGGGTTGGAACGACGAATTATACGTTCATCTGGGGGATGGCTGGAGAGAATCAGACTTTTACGGATATGGACGACATCCCGATGTCAGAGCTGCGATAATCCACATTGATCAGACTTCAGGTTGGAAAGAGGTTTCAGATTCTTTCCCAGCGATTTTGCGAATCCTATCGATACGGGGTTTCCTGAGGGTGAACTGGTCATGTAAAACAGAACATCAGTTTGTTCACCCATCTCACTTTTCCAACTATCTTTGTCATTTAGGGGATCTTATAAGCCTTTTTGGCCAGTCGATAGGCCATATCGAGGATCATCTCGCTTGCATCCTCTTTGTCCACGATGCCCCGTACCACGAGTCCTGCGATCCAGTTGGCGCTCAAACGACGCCAGAGGTCGTGGCGAGCAGGAATGGAAGGGAAGGCCCGCGTATCGTCATTGAACCCCACCGTATTCTGAAGCCCTGCGGTTTCCATCACCCGGTCAAAATATCTCCTCATGCCATTAAGGCTGTCATGGAACCACCAGGGTGGACCGAGGAGAACGGCGGGGTAGTGTCCAGCAAGGGGGGCCAGCTCACGCGCATAGGCGGACTCATCCAAGGTGAAAAGAATCAATGTTAAGCGGGTGTCAATGCCGTATTTGTTCAAAAGGGGCCTGAGGTTTTTGGTGAATTCGCTCTGACTGGGAATATCCGCTCCCATGTTGGGGCCGAAGCGACCATAGATATAATGATTATGGTCGCGAATCGAACCCACATGAAGCTGCATCACCAGTCCATCGTCAATGCTCATCCTGGCAAACTCCATGATCATATGTGCATTAAAGCGTCTTGCATCCTCGGCATTTGCTTTGCCATGCAAAGCGCGATGGAAGATAGCTTCTGCTTCCGAAGGCCTAAGCTCTGCCGTGTAGGCTGACTCTGTCGCATGATCGGCGGCTAACGCCCCCATTGATTTGAAGAAAGCCCTGCGGTCTTCAAGAGCCCGAATAAAATTTTTGTATGAAGTGACGGCAATACCGCTCGTTTTGCTCAAGGCTTTGATATTGTCCCGCCAACCAGGTGTCTGCAGATGAACGACTGCATCCGGGCGGAAGGTAGGTCTGATCTTGCCGCTCCATCCGGACCGCTGGAGCATCTGATGGTAGGTGAGCGAGTCAGTAGCCGCATCCGTTGTGCACATTACCTCGATGTTGAAACGTTTAAACAAGGCACGTGGCTGGAACTCAGGTCTCTTAAGCTTTGCTTCGATCTGATCATAAATGGATTGTGCATTTTGTCCGGTCAACTTCTCCTCAATCCCAAATACATTGTTTAGTTCATCGGCCAACCAGACCCCAGTGGGCGTGCCTCGGAAAAGGTAGAAGTGATCAGCGAAAATCTGCCAGACCTTGCGGTGGTCCTTCTCAGTAGGACCACCATCCCTCCTCGGGATTCCCAGATTTTCGAGAGGTATCCCCTGAGAATAGAGCATGCGGAAAACGTAATGATCAGGAATGATCAGAAGGTCAGCAGGTGTTCCAAAGGAACCATGTTCGTCCGCTAACAGGCGGGGGTCCACATGGCTATGGGGGCTGATGATGGGAAGATGGGCAACTGAATCGTAAAGCTTCATGGCGATACGCCGCTGGGTCGGTTCAGGGTCGAAAAACCGATCTTCCGAAAGATTCCATTTTAGGTTTCTCTTCACCTTTGGTCCCTCCTCCTTTGGAGAACGATCCCGCCTTTCCTCTCAAAAGATCACTCTTTACTTGAGGAGAATGATCCGGAGAGAGGCATCCGTGTCTTTCCCCTTACCTCCTGATTGACCACAGAGGCCGGCCATCTCCCCATAAGAACGTCTGCAACATTTTGAGCGGTTCGTCTTTTCAGTTCACTGATCGATTCTACAGAGTAAAACCCGACATGAGGGGAGAGGATGACGTTTTCCATTTTGAGCAATGGGTTTGAAACATCCGGTGGCTCTTTTTCGAGGACATCCAGACCTGCTCCAGAGATCTGTCCTCCCTTCAGCGCTTTTATCAAAGCCTCTTCATCAATGATCGGTCCTCTGGAGGTGTTGATGAGAAGTGGTTTCTTCCCCATTTTGCTGAATTCCCTCTCTCCGATGAGATGTCGGGTTGAATCATTGAGAGGACAATGGATGGAGATGAAATCCGATTCTTTTAAAACCGTTTCAAAATCTTTTAACTGGATGCCTTCAGGGTTCTCTTTGAGAAATGGGTCGTAGGCCATGACCTTCACGCCAAACGGGGCAATCATTTTAGCTACCCCAAGGCCAATTTTTCCTGAGCCAATCAGGCCAAGCATTTTTCCTCTGAGCCGGCCGATGGGAATTCCCATTCGAAAATCCCACTGGCCAGATTTTACTTGGCGATCAAAGAGGGCCGTCTTTCGTGCCAAGGTGAGAATCAATGCCACCGCATGGCTCGCCACTTCCTCGATACAATAATCGGGGACATTGGCGACCATGATTCCGAGGTCGGTTGCGGCTTTCAGATCCACGGAGTCTACGCCCACTCCGTAACGAGCGATGACTTTGCATTGTGGAAGGTTCTCAAGAACCTTTCGGTTCAGGAGTGCATACTGATTGATGAGTCCATCGGCCTCTTTGCAGGTCCGGATCAATTCTTCCTCATTCCTGACTTGCGCCAGTATCAGTTCTGCTCCAATTTGGGAAATCACCTCTTTTTCTTCTTCAATCGAGCCGTGGTCACAATCGGTGATGACGACTTGATAGGGACGGTCTTTCATAATCGCTTCTCCTTTAAGGAATTAGGATGACTTTGGCGGCCTGGAGATTTTCCAAGAGGTGGAAAGCTTCTTCCCATTTTTCGATAGGGAATTTGTGGGTAATGATTTTTTCAATCGGTAAAACACCTTTTGAGATGAGACCAATGGTCGTCTCCCAAGCGGTCCAGCTGCTTGAAAAACAGAAATCGTATCGCAGGGCTTTGAAGATCCCACGATCATAAGGGATGGAAACGGCTTCCTTACCCGAAATCCCAATGGCACACACTCTTCCCATCCTCCTGACCATTTCAAAAGCCTGAGAGATGGCTCTTCCATTTCCTGAGGTTTCAATGAGGAGATCCACGCCCAGACCCTTCGTTACCTCTAAAATCTTTTCGACCGGGTTTTGTTTATCTACCACGATCCCAAGATCCACCCCTAACTCTTTAGCCTTTTCGAAACGGATTCCTTCATCCGAACTGGTTCCGGTGATTCCAACCCAACGCGCACCCGCCGCTTTTGCTACAGCAAGTGAGATCAACCCAATGGGGCCGGGCCCGGTGATGAGCACGGACTCTCCTGCCTGGAGCCTGCTCCGTTCGAGGATCGAAGTAACACAGATGGCTGTGGGTTCAATGACTGCGCCCACTTCAAAGGGGATATTGTCCGGAAGATGATGGAGAAGACGGGCAGGGCCTACCACATACTTTGTGTAGGCTCCATCAATCCCGATGCCATAGGGTCTTTTCTGTTCACAGACTTGAGGAAATCCGCTCTGGCACATATAGCAGAACCCACAGGAGCCCGTCCGGGTCTCGGTTACGATTCGATCTCCGACTTTCCAACCCTTTACTTCCTTTCCAACCTCCCTGATTATTCCAGAGAATTCATGGCCCAGAACAACCGGAGGCCAGTAGGGATGTGCGTCGTGATAGATGTGAAGGTCGCTTCCGCAGACCGATACAGCTTTTACCTCGATCAGCACCTCGTCCTCCCTCTGGATCTTCGGTTCAGGGATGTCGCGAATTTCCATCAATCCTTTACCTTTTCCATATTTAACGACTGCTTTCATCTGGTTTACTCCTTTTAAAATCGGTTTATCAAGACTAAAGCCTTGAGTTATACTTACCTAAACGATGAGCATATGACTTAATTTTTGGGGGTTGATGCGATTTGTGGCAGAATTTCCCCGCCTCTTTGAAGAACGGCAATTTTTGCATCATGTCCCATCTGGGAAAGAGCCATTTCCAGTGCCTCTTGAGGATTCTGTGCATATCTCATGCCAAGACGTTCTGTTTCCTCCTTTGAGATACCTGTTGTCACCATAATCCCCCTTGCCCGTTCTTTGATCACTCTGCCCACATGGACGAGGTGGGCAGCGGCTGTTAGTTTATGGATCTTTCCCTCACGCAATAGTCGTTCTGCATCTTTATAGGTCTGGTACCCGAACTCCAACACCTCCGGATGGCTCGGAGAGACCCCTTCCGGACAGGGCGAGATCAGAATGACCACGCCGCCCTGTTTGACTGCAAGCTCCGAGGCATAGATTCCCTTTGAGGCGAGCCAGAGTTCGGAATCATAGGGATGGGAGTCAGCAATGACGATATCCGCATCCTGAGGAAGGATCGCCTGATAAACCTGAAGGGATCGCTCTGCGCCTTTTCGGTAGGCCAGAATCGGATCTCCGGCAACAGCCTCCACAGTTCTGCCCGAACCGTCCTGAATGGTATTGATGATCCATTTCAGCCCTGATTTCATGGCAACCTGTTCGATCTCATCCTTGACTGGATTTTGAATCTTTCCCAGGATCTCCCGTCCTGTAAATTGAGCGCCAAGCCAGTGGGTTTTGCCTGTTGTTTCCTCTCCGCAGATCCCGGGCTGGATGATATTCCCTCCACCGCTGAATCCTGAGACCCGGTGCGGAACGATCTGGCCAATACCGATTATAAAATCAGCTTCCCGGACGATTCGATTGACGAGAATCGGTGTGCCTTTTTCTGTCTCCCCAAGATGGATGAGCTGAGAGGAATCCCACCAGGCATGATTCGAGATATTGTATTGTTTAACCAAATCTTCGCCAAATTTTATTACCATCTCCTCTTCGGTCATAGGACGATGGGTTCCAAGGGCCACAAGAATCTGGACTTTGCTTTTCCTGACCCCGGCTCCTTCCAGTATTTTGAGCAAAACGAGAAGGATCTTCTGGACAGGGGTGCTCCGTGTGTAGTCATCCACCACGATGAGGACCTTTTCTCCACCTTTAAGCATACGGGGTAGAGGATGAGATTTAATGGGATTAGAGAACGCCTCTTCAATAATCTCTTCTTCGCTTTTTTCGACCCTGACAATGGAAGGAGAGAAGATTCCGAGTAGATTTTCCTCGGGCATCTCCAGGGATTCGATCTCAGAATAAGGAAAAGAGATACGCATCTATAACCCCTTTGGATACAGGTTAAGGCTTGGGTCAAGGCTTAGGATTTCTTAACCTCAACCTCAACCTCAACCTAAACCTAAACCTAAACCTCAGCCTCAGCCTGTTCGTGCCTCTCTTATGGCTTTGAGGTAGGCACGGGTGTTTTCCGTGATGATGTTAAACTTCTTCTCCTTGATCGCCTTCTTATCCACCAGTTCACCGCCTACGCCGAGGGCGGTAGCACCAGCCTTGATGAAGGCTCCAGCATTCTGAAGGTTAACTCCACCAGTTGGAACAAGAAGAATCTGCGGCAGAGGTCCCCGAAGGGCTTTCAGATATTCCGGGCCTCCCAACTGGGCAGCCGGAAAGACCTTGACCATATCCGCACCTGCGTTCCATGCTGTGAGGATTTCAGTGGGAGTCATTGCCCCTGGAATGACAACAGCGCTATAACGATGAGCCAGAGAGATGAGATCAAGGTTTAGGGTTGGACTGACGATGAACTGCGCACCGGCCAGAAGCGCAGCCCTTCCGGTTTCGGTATCCAGAACCGTTCCCGCACCCATCACAATATCGTCCTTATATTTCCTTGTCAGTTCTTTAATCACATCAATCGCTCCCTGCACGCTCATCGTTATTTCAATGAAACTCACCCCACCCTCTTTGATAGCATCAGCCACATCCATGGCCTCCTGCGCGGAAGTGACCCGAACCACAGGGATTAAACCTTCCTCGATCATCCGGTTGAAGATGTCTCTTTTTTCCATGAATTCTCCTCCTATGAAATTCCAATAACCAAATAGATTAAATTGAAGTTTGGTTATTTTTTCTTTGCCTATCTCGATATCCTCAGCCCTGCACCTTTCAACTGGGCTTCTACCTCATCGAGCGTGGCCCAGTTGAAATCCCCTGGGATGGTGTGCTTCAGAGCAGCAAAAGCGTTTCCGTACTGGACGCCTTTTTCGACATCCTTTAACTTAAGCCAGCCGTAAAGGAAACCAGCAGTAAAAGAATCACCCGCGCCCACCCGATCAACGATCTCCACTTCATACTTTCTGTCCCGGATGATCTTTCCCTCGTGATAGGCAATGGCAGTCCAGTTATTTCTCCAGACCGACAGGTCTTCCCTAAGCGTGATGGCAACCACCTTGAATTTGAAGGTTTGAGCCAATTTCTCGGCAACTGTTTCATAATCCTTTTCTTTGATTCCGAAAACGACATTGGTGTCCTCTTCTGTCGTGATGAGGATGTCCACATTCTCCATCAAAGGTTCCTGGATCTTTTTGGCATCTGCTGGAGTCCAGAGCTTCTTCCGGTAATTGAGGTCGTAAGAAACCGTGCAGCCGGCTTTCTTTGCCGATTTTAGGGCCTCTGCTGTTGTTTCGGAGGCGGAGGCGCTCAGGGCAGGTGTGATGCCACTCATATGGAAATGTTTCGATTCCGAGAATACCTTTTCCCAATCAATCTCACCCGGCTGGACCATACTGATAGCAGATCCTGCACGGTCATAGAGGACACTCGATGCCCTTGGGGATGATCCAAACTCAACAAAATAGATGCCTGCCCTTCCTTTGTCAGACCAGACAATATGGGAGCAGTCCACTCCAAGTTCCTGAGCCCGATTGCGGATGAGATAACCTAAACCATTTTTGGGAAGTTTGGACACCCAGGCACTTTTTAACCCCAAACGGGCCACTCCAACAGCCACATTCAATTCCGCTCCTCCTGGTTGGGCATCGAAACTCTGAGCCTGCTCCAACCTTTGGAAATGGGGTGGCGAAAGCCTCACCATCGCTTCTCCAAAAGTCACAACATCGTACATATCAAAATCCCCCTTTCTTCTTTTTAAATTTATTCCAGATGACCGATTACTGGTCTTTGATCACTGGTCAAGAACCTTCTTTTTTAGCCATTCGTAATCCTTCTTTGTAATAGTCGTTATAAACCGTGCAGCCGACCTCCTTTTGAGAGCGCAGAAGAACGCTGCAACCTCCGCAGGCGACACAGAAGTGAATTTGATCCGTATTTCCGGAAAGAATCTTTTTGGCGAAGTGGGGATCCGCGAGGGACTGCCTTCCAATCCCTACCAGATCCACATGACCATTTCTGAGATTCTTTTCGGCCCAATAGAGAAAGCTCTTTTTTGCGGGATCAGGTTCCTTTAAGTCATTTTTGCCATCTCTCAGATAGCTGTAACCCGAGCCGATCACCGGAATTCTGACCAGCTTCTTAACCACCTTTGTCCAGCCAAAATGGCGGTAAACTCCTTCCGGATAATTTTTCGTTGGTCTCACCATTTCGGGAGTGACAGCGGGGATGCCTGCCGAGACATTGATATAGTCCATCCCCATCTCTTCGATCATTCTGGCAAATCGAAGGGGTTCGAAAAGATCTTCTTCAACCTCTTCGGGGCCAGACGTGCCAAAACCTCCTGGGATTCCCTCATAGAACGAATATCTTACGCCAATGAGAAAATCTCCTTTGCCCACGCCCTTCTTAATCTTTTCAGCCGTCTCTCTAAAGAACCTTGTTCGGTTTTCGAAACTTCCACCATAAGGCCCTGGTCTCGTATTGGCAGGTCGGATCATTTCACCACAGAGGTATCCATGGCAATGTTTGAAGTCAATGCCATCCGCACCAACCTGTTTTGCAATGATACTGGCTTTGACGAAACTTTCTCCAACCGCTTCAATCTCTCTGTCTGTCAGGATATGGACAGCGGGATCTCCGGTGGGATAGAGGGAGACCACTTTTGAAAAGGCATCTCCGCTAATCCTCCCCGAATGGTTGAGCTGAAAGAGGATGAGGGGGTTGGGATTGACCGCCCTCATCTCCTTAACCAATTTCTCAAGCCCCTTGGCCGTTTCCTCAGAGATTTTTAGTTGATTCTTTCGCGCCCGGCTCTCATAGGAGAGGGTGAGAGACTCAACAACGATGATACCTGCACCTCCCTCAGCAAGGTTTCGGTAACGTTTAAAAGTAAGTTCGGTTGGATTTCCCTCCGAATCACCGTCATTACATTCCATGGGTTGAATGACGATTCGATTCGTGGCCATCTTATGTCCGATCTTAATGGGTGTAGAGAGCATTTTGGGATTCATATTGCTTTTCCTATAAGAGGGCTTTCATTTTTATCTACCATTGCAGTGCATGATCCCTGATCATGCCTTTCAGTGGTGTATTCGGGGAAGACGCCGTACATCCGATTATGATCATCTCATTCAACAAACCTGAAGAGCTGCCCTATGAAAAATTGAGACTTACAGGTTTTTCTTTTTTTAGCACCATCTTTCCTGATTCATTCTGGATCACGATATATTTTCTCCAACTGGGATCTTGAGAGGGAAGGGGACAAAGATCGTCAAAACGGTTAAAGAAGAGATGAGGTCCTCTCGATTCCTTACGGGCGAGGCACGCCCTCATGACCATTTCTGCCACATCGAGAAGATTCTCCGTCTCCAGAGCATAGACGTATCCCTTCTCATCGATCGAAAGACCTTCTCTCCTCAATGCCTCTAAATGCTTCAGTCCCTTCCTGAGCCCCTCTGGTGTCCGGACCACACTTGCATGTAAAGAGGTGATGGATTGGAGCGATTTTCTTATCTGGGATGCTTTTCCCCCATCTTTCATACGATTCAATTTTGATAAAAATTGATCCAGGCGGCTTGAAGAAATCTTTGGTTTCTGTTCAAGATGCATCACTTCCATGGCTGCCTCATGGCCTGAGATCTTTCCAAAAACCTGACCGTCCAACAAGGCATTTCCACCAGGACGATTGGCACCGTGCTGGCCGCCTGCACATTCTCCAGCCGCATAAAGGCCCTTTATGGAAGCATTCCCCTTTTCCCGTATCTTCACTCCTCCCTGGAAGTGTTGGATGCAGGGAGCGATTTCAATCCGTTCTCCTGATCGAAGATCAATTCCATGTTCCTTCAGCCATTCAATGGATTCAGGATTGATCTCTGAGAGACGATCAAGGGGCGAGCTCACTCTCTGTTCAAAAGGTATGGGATTTTTAACTTCGCTGGCATATCTCTGTTGCCACTTCGCATCCAACCTTTCGAACCGGAATCCTTCAGGATTGGTTCCATAATCGAGAAACACTCTGTGACCCTGAGCGATCTCTTTAAACATGGCCACATCAATAAGATGGGTCCTTTTATCCAGGGAGATAGGCCAGCTTGCACCTTTTTCAAAAATGAGATTGCCAATCTCTACCGAAGAGATTCCTTTCGGGAAATAGTTTCTTAAAAACTCCTCGCCTTTTTCATTCAGGAATCTGGGAACAGCCCTCATCAAACTTCCAGAACAATTCAATTTGGTCTTGACTGAAGCCGGACCGATCTGAATGAACTCCATATTGACCAGTTCAGCGCCTGCTCTGTAAGCCAATGCATAACCATCGCCTGTCATCCCTTCAGGAAAGACATGGGTTTCAAAGACTTCTCCGGCGCCACCTGTGGCAAGGATGATGGCCTTACTGGAGAAAATTTTCACTCGATCTTTTATCTTCGATCCTTCCTTCTCATCGATTCCAATCGCTCCAATCACACGGCCCCGATATTTAATGAGATCTGCGATCATACAGTGTTCGATGATCCGAATGTCCATCGAGGCCACCTTCTTTAATAAGGCTTCTTCGATGTGATTGGCTGTCCGTGGCCCCGTATAGCAGGCTCGGGCATATTCAGAGCCATCGGTGATAAATTGATCTATTCGACCGTCCTCCTTCCTAACAAATGGAACCCCCAGACGGTCGAGGTATTCCATGGCGCTCTGTGATTCTTTTGCAAGGATCATTGCCAGATCCCCATCGGAAACATATCCTCCAATCCGATAGATATCCTCTGCATGATATCTCCAGTTTTCTGAAGTTGCAGGTTCTGTGTAGGGAAGCGTTGCATGAAAAGCCATCCGGTCAGAACAGGCAGTGGCTGTCACGCCCGACTTTCCAAGAGAGCCTTTGGTCACCAGGACGATTTTCCCTTTTCGAAAAGTCTCTTTGGCCTCGATGGCTGCCCTGAGACCTGCGCCTCCTGCACCGATGATGAGGACATCACATTGAATGAGTTTAAATGCCATTCCCTCAGACAACTAAGTGGTTCGTTGACCTCAATGGAAGACGAAACCCAAAATCCTAAACTCTAAATGTCCAGACCACCAAGCTCCATATAATTATTCTTCTTTTGGATTTTGAGCTTGTTGAGGGTTTAGAGTTTAAATCATTTCTCACTTCACGCCTCACATCCCTTGCCATTACCCGTGTGGCCGCAGCACCGCTTTTACTGCTTCCTTATTTTTCATCGCCCGGATGGCCTCATTGGCCTGGTCCAGAGAAAAGCGATGGGTGATCAGCTTTTGAAAATCATTTAATCGGCTCAGAATCAACTGAAGGGCCATATGCGTATGTTTCACATCACTCGTCCATATCCCCTGGAGGCGAAGATGTTTCCGATTGAGATCATGGAAACAGTCGAGTTCAACCGTTCCATGAGGTTCCCCGAACCCTGCAGTTATACAAGAGCCTCCTGGCCGAATAAGAGAGATGCATTCCTTTAAGGCATCTGGTTCGCCAGCCGTTTCGAAGGCCACATCCACTCCTCTGCCATGAGTCAGCTCTGAAACCGCCTCTTTCCTTTCTTTTTGAGAAAGTTTGTGGCGATTTAGGGAATGTGTTGCTCCGAAAAATCGAGCCATCTTTAGCCTTTCCTCTGTCCCTCCAATGACAATGATTTGGGAGGCTCCATGAGAACTGGCAAA
>CAKZKY010000467.1 GCA_937124575.1 uncultured Pseudomonadota bacterium
CTTGACAAGGGAGAAGGCTTAATATAGATTGATATTTAAATCTACTGCAAGGAGTTGAATATGGGAAATAGACCCTATGTTCTCTGGTTCGATGAGATCGGTTTGGGCGACCTTTCTCTCGTGGGTGGGAAGAATGCGTCCCTGGGAGAGATGAGGAAAGAATTGACCAGACTTGGAGTAAATATTCCTAACGGGTTTGCAGTAACGGTCAATGCCTACCACGATTTTTTAGAGGAGGGAACCGTTCAGGAATGGCAGTATATTATGAAAAAACCAGGAGTGAGGGAGAATATCCGAGACATTCTGTCTGACCTCGAGGTGGATGATGTGGAGAACCTTTCAGAGAGGGGAAGCCGGATACGGAGACTCATATATAGCCTCGAGTTTCCGAGAGGAATCGTAGAGGAGATCATCAAAGCCTACCGGAAATTGTGTAAAGAGTATGGAGAGGATACCGATGTGGCGGTTCGAAGCAGTGCTACAGCTGAAGATCTTCCCACAGCCAGTTTTGCTGGTCAACAGGAGACTTATCTCAATATACGCGGAGAGTATGCTCTTATCCAGGCCTGTAAAAGGTGTTTTGCCTCTCTCTTCACGAACCGGGCTATCTCATACAGGGCTCATCGAGGATTTGACCATTTTCAGGTTGCTCTCTCAATTGGGATCCAGAAGATGGTGAGGTCTGACAAAGCCTGTTCTGGAGTGATGTTTACCATTGACACCGAATCTGGGTTTCCTCATGTGGTCTATATCACAGGGTCCTATGGATTGGGAGAGAATATCGTTCAGGGAGTGATCAACCCTGACGAATTCTACGTCTTCAAGCCACGCCTCTCACAGAATTATAAACCGATCATCCATAAGACCCTCGGCTCCAAAGAGATCAAAATGGTCTATGCAATGGAAGGCGAGGGGTCTACCAAGAATATTCCGGTCTCATCGCAAGAGAGGGCCAGCTTCATCCTCGGTGACGAAGAGATTATCCGTCTCGCCCAATGGGGCGTGATCATTGAGGACCATTATTCGAAAAAATCAGGCCACTATACGCCTATGGATATTGAATGGGCCAAAGACGGGATCACCCAACAGCTCTTCATCCTTCAGGCAAGGCCTGAGACGGTCAAATCCCAGACGAACAGGAATGTCCTGGAGACATATCTGTTGAAGGAGAGGGGGAGAGTGCTGGTTCAGGGAAGAAGCGTTGGGGAGAAGATCGGAGCAGGCCCTATCCATGTCCTCTCCAGTGTTAAGGAGATTGATCAGTTTAAGAAAGGGGAGGTCCTTGTGACCCAGATGACCGATCCGGATTGGGAGCCTATTATGAAGATCGCTTCAGGGATTGTGACTGATCGGGGTGGTCGTACCTGCCATGCGGCCATCATCAGCCGGGAGCTCGGAATCCCTTGTGTCGTGGGCACAGGGAACGGCAGTGAGGTTCTCAGTGATTACCGGAGTGCAACGGTCTGTTGTTCCGAAGGAGAGACTGGACTTGTCTACGAAGGGATCCTCGACTTTGAGGTGAAGCGGTTCGACATGGAGCATCTGGAAAGGCCCCAGACCCGAATTATGATGAACGTAGGTGATCCGGACAATGCTTTCCATCTCTCTTTTATTCCTAATGACGGAGTTGGTCTGGCCCGTCTGGAGTTCATCATTAACAATGTGATCCGGATCCATCCCATGGCCCTTGTTCGATTCGATTCATTACCGGATGATCACGTCAAGAAAGAGATCGAGCAGTTGACCGTCGGTTACGAGGATAAAAAGGCCTATTTTATCGATCGATTGGCACAGGGCGTGGCTAAAATCGCGGCGGCCTTCTATCCGAAGGATGTGATCGTTCGGATGAGCGATTTCAAAACAAACGAATATGCAAACCTCATTGGAGGAAGCCAGTTTGAACCGGTTGAAGACAATCCCATGATCGGTTATCGAGGGGCTTCTCGCTACTACGATGAAGAATATCAGGAGGGGTTCGGTCTTGAATGTTTGGCCATGAAGAAGGTCCGAGATGAGATGGGGCTCACCAATGTAAAATTGATGATCCCGTTCTGCCGTACGGTTGAAGAGGGTAGGTTGGTTATTGCAGAGATGAGAAAATATGGGTTGATCCAAGGCCGAAATGGTCTCGAGATCTATATGATGTGTGAAATTCCAAGTAATGTTATCCTTGCGGATGAATTTAGCGAAATTTTTGACGGATTTTCAATCGGTTCAAATGATTTAACCCAACTTGTCTTGGGATTAGATCGCGATTCAGAGAAGGTCGCCCGCCTCTTTGATGAACGAGATCCGGCGGTCAAAAAGATGGTCCAGTGGGTGATCGAAAGGGCGAAGAAGAACGGCAAAAAGATCGGCATCTGCGGACAAGCCCCAAGCGATTATCCTGAGTTTGCAGAATTCTTAGTCCGGTGTGGAATTGACAGCATTTCCCTCAATCCGGATACCGTGTTGAAGACCACAGAGAGGATCCTAAAAGCTGAGAAAGAATTGGGGATACCAAGGAGGAAAGAGACCGAAGAGAAGAAGCTGGCCGCAAGTTAATCATCGGAATCAAAAAGTTCAAATTCCAAAATCTCCCACTATAGCGGAATCAAAGGAATGTCAAGGTTGAAAATGATAAGTCTTTGGCATTTAGTATTTGAAATTAATTTAGCATTTGAACTTTGAAATTTGAACTCAAGGATTGGAAAGTTGAATCTTCTTCTTCATATCTGTTGTGCCAACTGTGCTATTTCCCCGATAAGAGAAATGGGAGGAAAGGGGATTGAGGTCGTTGGCTATTTTTTTAATCCCAATATTCATCCTTACCAAGAGTATCAAAGGAGGCTTGAAACCTTAAAACAATATTCAGAAACAGTCGGATTAAAAGTCATCTATCGTGACGAGTATCTTTTAGAAGAATTTTTGAGAAATGTATCTCATCGCGAGAAAGAGAGATGCCAATATTGTTACTCTATCCGTCTCGGAGCCACTGCACAAGAGGCCAGAAAGAGGGGGTTTGATCAATTTTCAACCACACTTCTTCAGAGCAAACATCAAGACCACCAGCAGATCCGAGAAATTGGAGACAGAGTGGGGAAAGAAGTCGGAATTCCTTTCTACTACGAAGATTTCAGACAGGGTTGGAGGAAAGGATTAGATGTTTCAAAAGCGATGGGTTTGTATCGCCAACAATATTGTGGATGTATCTATAGTGAAAAAGAGAGGTTTTTAAAAGAAATCAAAATGCCAAATAGCAAAGTTTAAAATTCAAAGGAAATCCAAAATCCAAATGAGAAAAAATATGACGGACATTCCTTTGAACTTTGGATTTTGGCATTTGACATTGAGGTGATAGATGTTCGGATTGGGTGCTTTTGGGAAGATGCTTATTCTTTTCGGGGTCTTTATGATCCTAATCGGACTGCTGTTGATGGCCGGAGATAAAATTCCGTGGATCGGAAAGCTTCCTGGAGATATCGTCATTAAAAAGGAGAAGTTTACTTTCTATTTCCCCCTTGCGACCTCCCTCCTTATCAGTCTCATTTTGACGTTATTCTTTACTCTCTTTCGGAAATAACTGTACTTAAGTAGACACTCCTTTGATGATTTCTACCAAAACCTTAGTTCCTAATTTAAGGTTTTCTAAACCGATCCGTTCGTTATTGGCGTGGACTCTCAACAACTCTTTCTCTGTTAGCCGAAATGGGCAAAAGTCATAAGTGATGATTCCTTTTTCCCTGAGGAAGCGGCTGTCTGTGGCACCTGGAAGGAGAAATGGGACGATCGGGCAGCCTGGGTCGTTGTTCAAGGCGGACTTTTCAATCGCTTGATAGAGCGCTGTATTTAAAGGGGAAGGGGGAAGGGATTCGCTTTCTGCGATGACTTCCACTTCAATTTCGTCTCCCAATCTCCTCCTGATCTCTCTCAGAAA
Organism: uncultured Pseudomonadota bacterium; assembly: GCA_937124575.1. Classification (GTDB taxonomy): domain Bacteria; phylum Desulfobacterota; class BSN033; order BSN033; family UBA1163; genus RBG-16-49-23. The sequence continues at coordinate 3,917 of CAKZKY010000467.1, forward strand.
TTCTTCTTTCTTTGTACCGGGGATGAGCCGGCAATCAAGGGTGGCTGTGGATTCCGAAGGGATCACGTTGGCCTTGGTTCCGCCTTGGATGATTGTCAGGGAGATGGTGTTTCTCAACATGGCATTGTAAACCGGATTGGAGGTCAACCAGGTAGAGAAAGTGGGATCACTCAGCCCCTTCTCGATATCTTCAAAGAAACTCCTCTCATAGGGAGGCTGTTTGGGTGCCATCTTATAAAAATATTCCTTAACCGAAGGAAGGATGTAGTAAGGGGTTTCCCATTTCGTCAGAGTATCAAGACCGCGGATCAGTTTGACATTTGGATTGTCGGGGTGAGGCATAGAGCCGTGGCCTGGCGTTCCTTTAGCCCTCAGTCTGAGCTGGAAGATCACCTTTTGGCCATTTGAGATGGCATAGCGGTCAGCCGTCCCGTTTTCATTGAGGATGATATGCCCTCCTTCGTTAAGGGCATATTCTGCTTCCTTGAGAGAGGGGATGTTCTCCATGGCCCACTGGACTCCCCACCTCCCACCAGTCTCCTCATCGGCTGTGGCCAAAAAAATGATGTCTCTTTTCAGGGTAATCTTTTCTCGCTTTAGAACCAGAAGGGCCATCATTTCGATGATTCCAAGTGATTTACAGTCGAGCGCACCACGGCCATAGATGTATCCGTCCTTGACCAAGCCCTCAAAAGGCGGAACTTCCCATCCTTCCGCCTCAACCGGAACGACATCGATGTGGCTTAGAAGAAGAAGAGGACGCTTTGATCCGTCTCCTTTAAGGGTGGCCAGAATGCTTCCCCTGCCTGGGGAAGGTTCATAGATTTGGCAAGGAATGGATTCTTCGTCGAGGATTTTCTTTAAAAATCTTGCCCCTTCGATTTCGTTCCCAGGAGGGTTAACCGTATTGATGCGGATATATTCCTGAAGGTATTGAGTCGCTTCATTGAGTAATTTATCCCAATCCATAAAAACCTCCATCGCATATTTCGAAATTAGCAATTCGCAGTGATAAATTAGGGGAATAATGCTAATTTTGCATTTTGCAGTTTTCAATTTGCAATGTTCTTTTTCAATTTTCACCAAACACAGGTACGATCTTAAATTGATCTACATCCACTAGTCCCTTATCCGTAATCTTCAATTCTGGAATGACAGGCAAGGAGAGAAAAGAGAGGGCCATAAAAGGATCTGGAAGTTGACATCCGAGGCTTTTTATTGCTCGTTTCAAGCTCTCCAACTTCCGGTGAACCTGAAAGATCGGTTTCTCAGTCATCAAACCGGCGATCGGGAGAGGAAGGTCTGATAGCACCTTTTTATCAGATACAGCCACCAGTCCTCCTCCCATCTTCTTAAGCGTTGTTGCAACTTTTAACATATCCCAATCGTTCGTTCCGACGATGACGAGATTGTGGGAATCATGAGCCACCGACGAACCAATTGCCCCTTTCTTTAATCCAAATCCTTGAACAAATCCGAGTCCAATATTACCCGTGGTGTGATGTCTTTCGACGATTGCAATCTTTAAAAGATCCTGCTGAAGATCAGGCCAGGCCAACCCATCCCTCAGAATAATGTTCTTTAGAACCTTTTTGGTGACGATCTGATCCGGTATCAATTGGATGACTTTGGCCAGCGCCTTATCGCTTCGGAGAACGAAGGCGCTCTCATCCAATGGCTTTGTTCGAAGTTCCTGTTTTCCTTTTAATTTGAATGATGGGTATGGCTTAAACGTGTGGGGAAGCATCCTTCCATTTTCTGCAACCAGGATGCCCTCTTTAAAAACCTTTTTAACCTCAAACCGGCCCAGATGATCGAAACTGATTAGATCGGCTTTGTATCCAGGGGCGATTGCGCCAATGTCGTTGAGCTTAAAGTATTCTGCGGGATTGAGCGTTGCCATCTGAATTGCCAGAATGGGATCGAGTCCCAATCGGACGGCCTGCCTGATCATGGCGTTGATATGGCCTTCTTCAATAAGTTCTTTGGGATGGCGGTCATCTGTGACGAACAGAAAGCGTCTGGAATTTTTCGAATTAATGAGAGGGAGAAGATCTTTCAAGTTTCTTGCGGTCGATCCCTCTCTTACCATGATCCACATTCCGTTCTTTAATTTTTCCTTTGCCTCTATGAGTGTGGTGCATTCATGGTCGGAACGAATTCCGGCAGCAAGATAGGCATACAGGCCTTTTCCGGAAAGGGCAGGGGCGTGGCCGTCTATTCTTTTTCCCTCTGCCATTTCAATCTTTTTAAGAACTTCCAGATCCCTGTAGATCACACCCGGAAAGTTCATCATCTCCGCGAGTCCAATCGCCCAGGGTTCCTTTAAAAGGGGCCTTAAGTCCTCTGCTGCCAGTGAAGCGCCGGAAGTCTCCATGTGGGTTGCAGGGACGCACGAAGGAATCATGATGAAGACAGTGAGGGGTACCTCTTTGGCAGATTCGGCCATAAATCGGATACCATCGATCCCCAAAACATTGGCAATCTCATGAGGATCAATGACGACAGAGGTGGTGCCATGGGGTAGAACCACTCGAGCGAATTGAGGGATGGTGACCATGCTCGATTCAATGTGGACATGACCATCGATTAATCCTGGGCAGATGAAATCGCCCTTTACATCGATGACTCTCTTTGCTGAGTAGTCATCGAATCCTACGATGATGCCATCGAAGATGGCGATATCTTTCTTTTCGATCTCACCGGTGAAGACATTGACCACCCTCCCATTTTTGATGAGGAGATCCACCTTTCCTTCCCCCGATGCGATCCTTATTCTTTCTTCAAGGGATACCATCGATTTCGCTCCCTCCTTAAGAGATTTCATAACAAATCCATCATGGAGGATCAAGGAGTTTGCCATTACGAATTGATTTTCTTGCCCGACCCTCGCTTTTTTGTTAAAAAGGAATCGTCAACTCCATTTTGCGACTCAAAATGGAGATAGGAATTCCAAAATTCCTATCCAGCAGGTGTGGGAGCGAATGATTGCTCATTCTCTTTCAAAAAGAAAGAATCTTTATGTCATCTCGGTGATCGGAGAGGACAGGGTTGGAATTGTCTCGGAGGTGACGGGGTTCCTTTTCCGTCAAGGCTTTAATATTGTGGATATTGAGCAATCTGTAATCCATTCTCAGTTTACCATGGTACTCCTCATCCAACCCTTACACCCCAATTTTCGCCTCAATCCGCTTAAATCCGGGCTGAAGGATTTATCTCAGAGATTGGAGATGAGAATCACACTTACTCCCCTTCAAGAATTTAAGGGATTGAGGCTGGCGGGGACCAAAAGACCTTATGTCCTCACCATTCTCGGAACCGATCGTCCCGGTGTGGTTGCCAATCTTTCCTCCATGTTTGCTCGGCACCACTGCAATATCGAAAGGATTAAAATGATTGCTAGGGGAGAGCTGTTAGCCATGGAGATGTCCGTGGATCTTCGAAATGCCTCCTTTCCCGAGCTACGAAAAGAGATCTCAGATGTGGCCAAGCAGATTGGGATGGATATTGTCGTTCAGCCTGAGCATCTTTTTAAGAAGAGGAAGAAGGTTATTGTCTTCGATATGGATTCAACGATTGTAGAGGGAGAGATTATTGATGAGATGGCGAGAGCAGCCGGTGTTGGAAAGAAGGTGGCGACCATCACCGAAAAAGGGATGAGAGGAGAGATGGACTATTCCGAATCACTCCGCTTAAGAGTCTCCCTTTTAAAAGGGTTAAGTGTCAAAAGCCTCGAATCGATTTCAGAGACGGTTCAACTCACAAAAGGAAGCGAGGAGTTGATCAACGCATTGAAAGAGATGGGTTTTAAGGTGGCGCTCATTAGCGGTGGGTTTACCTACTTTACAGATATTTTGAAGAAGAGATTGGGGTTCGATTATGCTTATGGAAATGAGCTGGAGATCCGAAATGGTAAGCTCACCGGAAGGGTAAGAGGAAAGATTATCGATGCACGACGAAAGGCAGAAATCATGGATGAGATCTGCTGTAAGGAGGGAATCACACGCGATGAGGTTGTGGCTGTCGGTGATGGATCGAACGATCGGATCATGTTAGCCAATGCAGGATTGGGGATTGCTTTCAATGCAAAAGAGATCCTGAAGAAGGTCGCTGATGGAGCCATTACAAGAGACCACATGAAGGGGGTCCTTTACTGTCTGGGGATAACTGACCGGGATTTAAGAAATGGAAAGATGGAATAATGGGATGGGGAATGATGGGTTTTATCCAATATCCCACTATTCCAACATTCCCAATGCGAAGTGGCCAAAGGAATCATTATGGATGTTTTAGAAAAGCGAGTTCCACTTCGAACTGTTCGGGCAATCATTTTCGATTTTGATGGGACATTGGCGGTTCTCAATATCGATTTTTCTTTGATGAGGGAGCGTGTGTTTGACCTCATACGGAGATATGGAGTGAACGAAGACTCTATCAAAGAGCGATATCTTCTCGAAATCATAGATGAAGTTTATCCAATCATATGGAAGAATGATCCATCCAGTGCCAAAGAATTTTATGAGAAGGCCCATCAGATCCTGCACGATGTCGAAATGGATGCCGCCCGTGAGGGAAAGCTTATCCCCAGAGGCAAGGAAACCTTAAAAAGTTTGAGACAGAGGGGGATAAAGGTTGGAATCATTACGCGGAATTGTGAGGAGGCGGTACGCAAAGTCTTTCCTGAGATTGATGATTACTGTGATGCTTTCATTTCAAGGGATTCCGTTGAGAATGTGAAACCCCATCCAGGCCATCTCAACTCGATGTTGGAGGCGTTAAAGGTTTCAGGAGAGGATTCAATCATGGTTGGAGATCATCTCATTGATATTCAGGCCGGAAAGATAGCAGGGATGATTACTGTAGGCGTCTTAACAGGGAGAATCAAGAGGAACGAGTTCGAAGAGGCGGGCGCAGATTATGTTTTGAAGGATGCCAACGGAATTTGCGAGCTGGTGAAGGAATAGGAGATTGGAATACTGGAATATTGGAATAATCAGAGTATGAGGAGGTTCTAAAAATGGCTAAAAAAGTGATTCAGACGGAAAGGGCGCCGAAACCGATCGGCCCATACTCACAGGCAATCCAGATAGAGAACCTTATCTTTCTCTCGGGCCAGATTCCGATTGACCCAGCAACAGGAAAACTGGTTGCAGGAGGTATACGCGAGAAAACACGGCGGGTTCTGGAAAACCTAAAGGGAATTCTGGAATCTCAGGGACTGGGGATGGAGGATGTGGTCAAAGTAAACATTTTTCTAAAAGACATGCGAAATTTCAGCCCAATGAATGAAGTCTATACGACCTACTTTTCTTCCTCCCCTCCTGCAAGATCAACGGTAGAAGTCTCCAGACTTCCCGAAGACGTTGACCTTGAGATTGAAGCCGTTGCCGCCGTATAATTTTAAATGGTTTCCCATTGAAACAGTTCGTTGACCCATAAGGGGAGCCCGAGCATTAAAAGGAAACTATGAAACCCATTCTTGCCATTGTCGGAAGGCCCAATGTCGGGAAATCCACCCTGTTTAATCGACTTGTGGGTGGGAAGAAGGCAATTGTCTATGACGAACCCGGAGTGACACGGGACCGCAATTATGCCGATGTCCTGTGGGAAGGTCGTGCTTTTACGCTGATTGACACAGGAGGGTTTGAGCCTGTTTCAAAGGAACGGATCTTTATTCAGATGCGAGAGCAGTGTCAGTTAGCGATGGAAGAGGCAGATGTGATTCTTCTTGTCATGGATGGAAAAGAGGGTCTGACTCCCTCGGATAGTGAGATAGCGAATATTCTGAGACGTCTGAATAAACCCGTCTTTTACATCGTCAATAAGATTGACGGACCTCATAAAGAGGAGAAGGTCTTTGAATTTTATAAGTTAGGAGTCGAACATCTCTTCTCCATCTCAGCAGTTCATGGGTACGGCTTAAATGATCTGATGGATGAGGTGATCAAGGTCCTCCCCCATGAGATTGAAGAGGAAGGAGATGAAGAGGTCACAAAGGTGGCGATGTTAGGAAGGCCCAATGTGGGGAAGTCCTCTCTAATCAATCGCATTTTAGGGTACAAAAGGGTGCTTGTGGATGAGGCTCCAGGTACAACACGCGATTCCATTGACACCCGGTTCGAGAGGGATGGAAAGAAATATATCTTGATAGACACTGCAGGCATTCGACGAAAGAGCCGAATCAGCCTGCGTCTGGAGAAGTTTAGCATTGTGGAGGCCCTTCGGACGATTGACCGATGTGATGTGGCCCTCCTCCTTATAGACCCAAAAGAAGGGGTTACGGATCAGGATGCGAGAATCGGTGGGTTTATTCATGAAAAAGGAAAAGGATGCATCCTCGTTGTTAACAAATGGGATCTTGTTGAGAAGGATTCTCAGACCACGGTTCAATTTGAAAAGGGAATTTATGAGAATCTAAAATACCTTACTTATGCCCCGATTCTTTTTATCTCTGCCCTGACCGGTCAGAGGGTGAAGAAGGTTCTCGATGTGATTGACCAGGTAGCGGACGAGGCAAAAAAGAGGATTCCCACTTCCACATTGAATAAAGCCCTCGAAGGGTGGGTGAAAAGGACTCCGCCGCCCACCTTCCGAATGAAGCCCATCAAGTTGAACTATATCACTCAGGTTTCCATTGCTCCGCCCACTTTTATCATTTATACTAATTTTCCAGAGGGAATCCATTTTTCTTATGAGCGGTTTCTGTTGAATCAGGCAAGGGCCGCTTTTGGCTTTAAAGGGGTTCCGATCCGGCTCCAATTCCGGAAAAAGAGAAAGGGATGAATCCATGGCCAGACGAAGAAAGAGGAATCTAACTATTACACTAATATTTTTCATAGTCACTCTGGCGGCTGGGGCTTACTTTGGCTATCCAATAATCTGGCAGAAAGGCAGTAATCAAAAATTCCGGACCGCCAAAGTGGATCGGGGTGACATCAGCTCTGTTGTGACGGCCACAGGCACCATCAATCCGGTCATTACGGTTCTGGTGGGAAGTCAGGTTTCTGGAACGATTAAAGAACTCCATGCAGATTTCAATTCACGTGTGAGAGAGGGGCAGGTTATTGCTCAAATTGATCCTGCCATCTTTGAGGCCCAAGTTGAACAGGGGAGAGCAAATGTCCTGAATGCACAGGCGAATCTGCTCAGTGCTCAAGCGAATTTAAAAAATGCCCAAGCCAATTTGGAAAAGGCAGAGATTGCGGTGATCGATGCCAAAAGAACGCTTGATCGGAACAAAGAATTGTTGGAAAAAAAGGTGATTGCCCAGGCCACACTTGATACGGCACAAACAAATTATGATACGGCCATCGCTCAGAGAGAGGTCGTAAAAGCCCAGTTTGAGTCAGCCCGAGCTCAGGTCGAATCCTCAAAGGCTCAGGTGGAGCAGGCCAAGGCTGCTTTGAAAGTGGCAGAGACCAATCTACGATATACCACCATTCGTTCACCGGTGAGCGGGACCGTCATTTCAAGGAATGTGGATGTGGGGCAGACCGTGGCTGCCAGCCTACAGGCTCCAACCCTTTTCACCATTGCCAAAGATCTGACCCAGATGCAGGTGGATACGAATGTGAGTGAAGCGGACATCGGCCGAATTGAAGTAGGACAAGAGGCGACGTTTACCGTAGATGCCTTTCCGGACCGAACCTTTCGGGGAAAGGTGTCTGAAATCCGGAATGCCCCTACCACAATACAGAATGTTGTGACCTATGATGTGGTGATTGAGGTGGACAATTCCGATTTGAGGCTGAAGCCAGGGATGACAGCGAATGTTTCGGTGATGGTCGAACATCGAGAGGGGGTTTTGAGGATCCCCAATTCCGCCTTAAGATTCAAACCCGAATCCGCCAAAGCAGAGGGTTCTGTTGAGAAGAAAAAGGAACCCGCTTCAAGCAAAACATCTTCTTCCCCGGAAAAAGGACGGGCGGGTCTGGAACGGCTCAAGAGCGAGCTCAACCTTACACCGGATCAACAGTCGAAGATGGATATGATTATTCAATCCTCTCGAGCTGAAATTCAGGAGATCCGTGAAAAGTCAAAACCAGAGGAGGCGAGCGTTCGCATTCGAACCCTCATCCGTCAGAAGATCTGGGGAATATTAACTGAGGAGCAGAGACGGAAGTTGAAGGAGATGGCCCAATCCCAGCAGAAGGAACGGGGAAGGCCTGCAAGAATATGGGTTCTTTCTCAAGAGAATAAGGCGATCCCAGTTCAAATTATCGTTGGAATTACAGATGGTACCTTCAGTGAGGTAATGTCTGGTGACCTAAGGGATGGATCAGAAGTGATCGTGGAAGAGATTTCAAGTAAAAAGGCAACCGGCAAGAGCGCTACGCCTACGCCCTTTACAAAGGGGTTAAGGTAGTGAAGGTCGAATCGTCTGATGGTTAGATAGTCTCATAATCATAAGTTCTTAGTTTTAAAATAGGACTATACGACTATAAGACGATTCGACAACATGACTATACGATGGAACCACTCATTCAAGTTAAGGATCTGGTTAAAATTTATCCTCTCGGTGAGGTGGAAGTCCAGGCTCTCCGGGGCATTTCCCTCTCCATCGAGCGAGGTGAGTTCGTGGCCATCATGGGCGCCTCGGGTTCCGGGAAATCCACTTTCATGAATATCCTCGGGTTTCTGGATCGTCCAACCCGTGGCCAATATCTTCTGGAAGGAATCGAAGGGGAGCATCTCTCTCGTGATGAATTAGCAGAGATACGGAATCAAAAGATCGGTTTTGTCTTTCAAGGGTTTAATCTTCTAAGCAGGACCTCGGCGATCGAAAATGTTCAACTCCCTCTCATCTATGCTCAAATTCCTTCTAAAAAGAGGAGAGAGATGGCCAAGAGGGCTCTCTCTGCTGTTGGTCTTGAAGGGAGATCCAACCATCATCCCGCTCAGCTTTCAGGCGGAGAGCAACAGCGGGTTGCCATCGCAAGAGCCCTTGTGAATCAGCCTTCAATCCTTCTGGCCGATGAACCGACCGGCAATCTCGACTCAAAGACAAGCGGAGAGATCATGGCCATCTTTCAAAGGCTTAACCGAGAGATGGGAATTACCATTGTCATGATTACACACGAACAAGATATTGCCGCCTACGGAAAAAGAAGAATTTTGTTTAAAGATGGAAGAGTGGTAGAGGATTCGAATTCATGACAGCACTGCTTGCAAGTTTAAGGATTGCCCTGCGCGCCCTCATGGTCAATAAGATGCGTTCGGCTTTGACCATGCTTGGAATTATCATCGGTGTGGGAGCGGTCATCGCCATGATCGCGGTTGGCTCAGGTGCTAAGAAGCGGATCGCTGATCAAATTGCGAGCATGGGTTCCAATATCCTCATCGTCCTTTCTGGTAGTTCAACCAGCGGAGGATTGAGAGTGGGAGCTGGAACTGTTCCAACGCTGACGGTCGAGGACTCAAAAGCGATCCTTTCAGAGATTCCCGGAGTCAAAAGTGTTGCACCACATCTTTCAGGTGTTGCCCAGGTGATCTATGGGAATCAGAACTGGTCAACGGTCGTTTACGGAACAATCCCTGAGCTCCTTGAGATCAGAGAATGGTCCCTAGCCTCAGGTCGCTCATTTATCCAACAGGATCTGGATGGGGCCACGAAGGTCTGTATCTTAGGAAAGACTGTCGTGGACAATCTCTTCGGAGGAATGGATCCGATTGGTCAGATCATCCGGATCAAGAAGGTTCCATTTACCGTCATCGGTGTGCTCAGTCCCAAAGGGCAGTCCACCTGGGGAACTGACCAAGATGATACCATCTTTGTTCCTCTGAGCACGGCGCAGAAAAGGCTTTTCGGACAGCGTTTTCCAGGTATGGTGAGGGTGATTACGGTTCAAGCAATGGAACCTGAAGTGATGAAGACGGTTGAAGAGCAGATCACCGAACTCCTCAGACAGAGGCATCGCATCCAGCCAGGACAGGATAATGACTTCTCCGTTCGGAACCTGACCGAAGTCGCCTCCAGCGCTGAGGAATCGGCAAGGGTGATGTCTCTGCTCCTGGGTGCCATTGCTTCGATCTCTCTGATCGTTGGAGGAATCGGGATCATGAACATCATGCTCGTCTCGGT
>CAKZKY010000468.1 GCA_937124575.1 uncultured Pseudomonadota bacterium
CCCATTCAAACCCCTTCAGAGGGGAATAAAAATCAGATTGGAGATGGTAGCGTTCAAATTTGATTTCCATGGTTATCTCCACAAATAGCACGAATGGTAACGAATGAATTGAATTCCCATTCTATTCGCATAATTCGTTGTAGTTTGTGCTATTCCTCATCTTTATTACTTATTTTCAGCGATAAACCGCCTGATCGAGCGATCGTAAGTTCTTTCCCCCTGCGAAGTGAAGAAACACCCTGGGAGCTGTTTCATTTTTAAATGGTAAGAGACACACTCACAACATTTCCCCTTTCGGTCACAGGGTTCATAGGTGCAGGTGCATTTGAGCTTATTCTTTTCGAGATGGCATTCGAGCATGGAAAGACTCCTTTTTAATCTGTTCTCTTACTCCTGCTTAACCCCACCGTTCCTCTCTCAATCTCCCCCCGACAGCCTCTCCCCTTTTAAAAAAGTCGGAGTTTTTCAAATTACGACACGGTCTCTAATTTAAGGGGAGGTGGGGAGGGAGTCGATCTTTTCAATCACTGAGGCAGCCAGTAGAGGAACCATCAATTCATGGTGGCCAATTAAATAATAGCCCTTTCCTCCTTTTAAGGTCGGCCTTTTAACCACATTGAGGGATGGCCGATAGTGGTAAATAAAGTCCATATTGAGGGTGGTGATACGGGTCAGCGGATAGCCTAAATTTCTTGCAAGCGCAAGGGCCTTTAAAAAAACCTCAGGCAGGAGAACGGCTGAACCGAGATTGATGTAGACGCCTTTTTCAAGTCTTGAAACGAGAGAGGCAAACGTTCGAAAATCCCGAAGGCTTCCTTCTCCTATAGCTGAACCATCTGCAGAGGGGCCCATGTGAGTAATGTCGGTTCCGATGGCGATATGGGCCGTGATCGGAACCCCAAGTTTTTTGCCGGCGGCCAGAAGGGAGAGTCGTTTATATGGAAAGTTTCCATGAAGAATGGTTTGGCCCAAGGATTCACCAATGCCCCATCCCTTTTTCACTCCCTCACAGATGGCTTGGTTGATGGTCTCATGGGTTTCTCGGACCATGCCAAAGGTCCCCCTTGAGAGTTCTTCATCCACTTCTTCGGATGTGTGGCCCACCATCGCAATCTCTACATCATGAACCAGACAGGCGCCATTTACAGCGATCCCACTTAGAATTCCTTTTTCCATTAAGTCAATCAGAACGGGATTGAGTCCGACCTTGATGGGATGGGCTCCCATTCCCAAAAGGATCGTCTTCTTCTGCTGAACGGCCTTCGCGATTCGTTCCACGATCTCCTGAAATTCCTTACCGGCAAGGAGGTTGGGGAAGGTGTTGAGGAAGTCGGCCAGAGATCCTCCGCGTCTCCAGGGATGGGCAAAAAGGCGTTGCCCCACTTTATGCTTCTTACGACTAACCGAGGTGTATGCGATCTGATTCAGATTCAACTCCTTTGCTTTAAGTTTCATGATCGTCCTTTCGATCTCGGAATTATCTGGATGGCTCTCCGCTGGAGAGGACTGGATTGTTGAGAAAAAGGTAGTGCTCTACGAGCTCACAGAGGATGTGACCCACGAGGATATGGACCTCCTGAATGCGGGGGGTGCTGGAGGATGGAACGATCAAGGCGTGGTCAGCGACTTTGGCCAGCACTCCTCCGTCATTTCCAGTGAGGGCGACGGTCTTTATGCCCATCTCTTTGGCGACCTCAAAGGCTTTGAGGATGTTAGAGGAAGTTCCGCTGGTGCTGATCCCGATGGCAATATCCCCTTCTTTCCCAAGGGCTTTGAGCTGTTTGGAAAAGACTTCATTAAAAGAGAAGTCGTTGGAGATGCTGGTCAGGACCGAGGTGTCCGTGGTCAAAGCGATTGCAGGCAATGGGGGGCGATCCATAATATAGCGATTGACAAACTCTGCCGCCAGATGCTGGGCATCTGCAGCACTCCCGCCATTTCCAAAGAAGAAGAGTTTATTCCCCATCTCAAAACCGTGGGAGATAAGTTTAATCACCTCAAGGAGATCGGGTAGACTCTGTTTGAGAAAACGGTTTTTAACCTCGGTGCTTTCTTTGAATCGCTTCTGAATGATGTCTTCCATAATCACAAAATATTATACTCCTCATTCCTGTCTGTCAAGAAATCCTTTTGGGTCCCTTGGCGCACGTTCCAATCTTAAAGGGTCTGTTGCCCGATGAGTATTTGGCAAACCGATCCTCCACCTTAGGGCGAGCGAGAGAATCCTTGCTTAGGTCGCTTCCAGCGGCGGTTCAGCCATGACCATTGCTCGGGATACTGCTTGACAATCTCTTCAATGACCTCTGTAAATTTTACCGTCAGAGCCTCTATGTCTTTTTCGAGGGAGGGGGTTCTCTCGATTTGGATGGGGGGCCTGATGATCAGCCTTTTGGGAGCAGCATTCTCCCGGACAATGAACATGGGAACAATCGGAGCCCCTGTTTTTAGAGATAGGATGGCAGGACCTGTTGGGGTGAAGGCGGTCTGGCCGAAGAAATGTGTGGGAATCCCTCCCCGTCGCTGTTGTTCATCTGCAATAAGATAGAGGATTTCATTTCGCCGAAGAGAATTAAGAGATTTTTTAAGAGATGAAGTGAGCGGTTTGAGAGGAAACGGGTTCTGGCCAAGACGCCGTTGATAATCTCCCAACCTCTTCCAGAGCCTTGGATAGTTGCCCTCATTATATATGAGGTTGAACCGATATCCCTGAAGTGAGAGCCTTGCCCCGACCAAGGTGAAGGGCCCCAGATGAAGGCCCAGGGCGATGATTCCCTTCTGGTTGGAGAGGGCTGATCGAAGATATTCTTCTCCCGAGATCTCAATGTTGAGAAGAAATCGTTCGAAAGGATTGACATAGGCGTAGACTGATTCAAGAGGAGTGAGGGTGAGGTTTCGAAAGACCTCTTTCGCAATCCGGTTAATTTCTTTAGAATCTTTTTCCTTTCCAAAGGCCAGGGTGAGATTTTGGATCACCCTCTCTCGATATTTTTTGATCAATCTGAAAAGGGCGGCTCCAAGAATCTTTGAAACATAGGCCAGAGCTCCCGGAGGCAGGCAGCGAAATGGAATGATCAGACTGCTGCCCAATGCATTGACCAGAATATCTCCCAACCGATGCCATAAGGTTTGGTGATTCTTTTTCATGGAAGGTGAAATCCTGAAAAATATCCCTATGCTAACAACGAAAGAAGATTATTTCAAGATCTCAAACGGATGAGGACCTGGCTTTTAAGACTTTATCCCTCATTCCGATTTGATTATTGTCTGCTTCTATAACAAAATAGTATCCGATGAGAAAAGAACCGATATCTGAAGGGGGCTCGGAAAAACGGTTGAGCCGTTTTGCCAATTTTCTTTGGGATCTTTCGAAGGTTAGCCGATCAGCTATTGCTTTTTCGATCGGGGTCCTCACCGTGACTCTCGGCTACCGGATTCAACTGACCTGGGCGCTTTTGACCCATTCGGTCAGACCTTTTGATTTCAACCCCTCCAACCATCCCGTATGGTTTATGGCAAGATATTTCTTTTACGATGCTCTTCTCATCCTTCTCTGTTTTCTATTGTCGTGGTTGGGTTCGCATGTGTTGGGCCTGGTGAGAAAACGACGAATTCAAATCGTCCTTAAGATCATTGGGATGTCAGGGCTCCACCTTTTTCTCATCGCTTTACTAGTCATCCATGGCAGCCACACCCGTCTTCTTTTCGAGACGCAGACCGGGTTCAATACCTTCGTCCTTCAGGAACTTTTTCTTAACGTCCCATGGGCTGAGCTCATTAAGTTTGTTGAATGGCGAGACGGGATCTTCTTATTAGCCTCGATCGGTCTTTTCTGGGGCGTTTTTCTATTGCCGGTCTTTTTTAGGGTGAGACTTTTGAAAATCTCCGCTGGTCTGATCGTTTTCCTAAGCCTTTTGTCAATCTTCGGAATGAGTTTCAAGCCGGCCGATCTACCGGCAGAGTTACGGATCAATCCAGCCCTCTTTTTCATCACCGATCTCCTTGAGAGGGGAGGATGGAGGGCTTCCCCTGAAGAACGGTATCATTCAATCGTAAAGGAGGGGGACCTTCGAATCCAGCCTGAAGGTTCGGATTACCAAGAACGTTTTAAGGCATTGAAATTTCTTCCCCCCCAAAAGGATCAGCCATGGAATATTGTCCTTTTCATCATGGAGTCTGTGGGGAGCCAGTATATCTTCGATACCCGTCAGGGTCGGATGCCCATGCCCTTTCTTCATGGGCTGGCCAGGGAGAGCTGGTATCTGAAAAACCATTATACCTCCTCGAATATCAGCACCAAGGCGATCTTCTCCCTGCTCAGCGGGCTGTATGATTTCTTCAATCAGGAAACATTTGGCCTGCGGTCCGATGCCCACGTTCCATCCCTTTATAACTACTTGCCCAAAAACTATGAGGGATTTCTCGTAACCCCCTCTCCCATCCAGTGGTACTTCCCGACCTCCTTTGTGAAAAATAGCGGACTAAGGGAAATACATCATTTTGAAAATTTGAATCTCAGGGCAAGAGAGGAAAAGCATTCTTTTGGTCGTTATATCGGCAGGGATGAAATCCAGACCATAGACTTTTTTAACAGGAGGATCCGACAAGCGAGAGAGCCTTTTATCGGGATCTATCTCAGTTTTACCGCCCATCTTCCCTATTTTGACTATGGCCCAGATTACCACATCACCCCACCGGATGATCGTCTGATCAACCGTTATTACAATAACCTTAACCTTTTGGATCATATGCTTAGACGTGTGTATGACACCCTCAAACAGGAGGGGTTGCTTGAGCGAACGATCTTCGTCATCGTTGGGGACCATGGCCAGGCCTTTGGTCAGCACCACGCTGACAATTACATGCACCACCGATACAGTTATAGTGAAAATCTGAAAGCGCCCATGATCATTCACCAGCCCGCCCTGTTTAGACCGAAAACCTTCGATATCCCCACCAGTCATGTTGATCTCCTCCCGACGCTTCTGGATGCGATGAGGATTCCTTACCTGGCTGAGCTTCTGGACGGAGAGTCCCTCTTTCATCATCGTTTAAGGCGGAAATACATCTTCGTCTACGGGTATGAGGGAACGATTACCTCTATTGATCTGAGAGGGATCAAAGTTCAGTACTCCTTCAAGAAGAACCGATGCTGGGCTTTTGATTTGAAGGTTGATCCGGAGGAGAAATTTCCCCTTGATTGTTCATCATTCGGAAGACAGTTTGAGGCGCTTCGGAGGTTTACCACATTTCATGATTCAAGCCTGGTGAGATATAACGAATGGTTAAAAAGAACCGGCGGCGATAGAAAAGGCGGATGACATTCTGAGACGAGGGGAGAAGAGGGTTGAATGTTTCGAGATCGGAAAATCAACGAGGAAAGTTGTGACAAACCGTTGTGCGAACGTTTCATTATGAAAGGAGCATCCTTGTGAATCTTCGAAAAAAGCTAAATGAAAGGGCAATCCGTGGAAAACCGGTGAGGATCGTTCTCATCGGGGCTGGTAAGTTCGGCTCCATGTTTCTTGCCCAGGCCCGCCGAGTGCCGGGGGTCCATGTGGCGGGTATTGCTGATTTAAATCCAACGCGAGCCAGAGATTCCCTGGCCCGGGCCGGTTGGCCTGCGGAACAATATGCCGCCATCTCATATGGGGAGGCGATTCGGAGTGGAGCCACATTTGTGACTGACGATCCAATGGCGTTGATTGCTTCCGAGCCTGTGGATGTCGTGATTGATGCCACGGGTAGCCCGGATGCGGGCATTAGGCATGTCCTGGCTTGCTGCCGATATCAGAAACA
>CAKZKY010000469.1 GCA_937124575.1 uncultured Pseudomonadota bacterium
GTCCTCTATTTAACTTTCAACAAAGCAACGAAACAGCTTTATGACCGAATCGGAAATGCTTTAAACAACCCCAATCTTAAGAAAGCAGCCTGATTTTTCGCTCAGTTGGGGTATAATTCAATCAATACCATTCCAAGAGAGCTGATCGAGGTAACTAAAGTTTTGAGCTTGTTCGAAAGTTACGTGATAGTATATGACCAATAACAGATTGCTTGGATCGAAATCAGTTTAATTTTGAGAAACCGTTTCTTTCTTTGCCATTGGAGGTTCCAAAGATCGGGCTTAAAGATTTTGTAGAAAACAACCTGAAGCCAATTCAGGAGGCCCTTTTCAGACCACCGTCTTCCCACGCGTTTAATGCGGTTACAGACGTGGCTAAAGGCACTCTCAATGGCATTGGTATTGAGGGGAATGATTTTCCCTTTCTTCAACCACCAAGAAAGAAATGTAGTGACCGGCTGGATCAAGTTCTCAATGTAAGCTCTCGCCCTGGGATATTTCTCTGGGGAGAGCGCATCTAAAAGGGCTTGAAAACCCTGTTGAGTCTGTTTGGAGATCCGTTCGACGAGGGGGCGATCCTCCGGACGAAGGCGTTCCATTTGGGACTTACTGAAATTCATGATGGGGATAGATTGGAGCTGGTCGAGGAAAGGAGCCTGTTTAGTTTTTTTGGCTCCATCGGCATAGAGGAGGTAAGGAAACTCCCTTTTCCCGTGCCAGAGGCAACGCTGATGGTCCATCCCTTTTCGCAGGAGATTTTCTTGGATTCCTGGACCTCCATCGGAGAAGAGGATTTTGAGCTTTTTATAGTTGAGCCGCCTTTGGAGGTCTTTTCGAATCTGCGCCCAGTCGGTGTCGATCCAGAAACCGACGGGTTCAAAACGGCTTTCAGAACCTAATGAAGCAAGGGCCCAGCGCATTTCGACTTTCCCCAGGTCTTTTCCTGAAGGTCCTTGCAGATGGACTTTGGTCCCATCGACCAGCAAGAACTGAAAAGGGACCTCTTTGAGATCTCCAAAAGGATTGTGCTCGTGAGCAAACTTCTGCAAACGACTATGAACCGTGGTATGACTCATCCGTTGCCCTTGAATCCGTTCGATCTCACTGGTGGCCCGTCGAAAGGAGACATGGATCGAAAGACCAATAGGGGGCTCCAACGCATCGTCCAGATAATGCTCATAAGCCGGGATCGAGAGCGCTTCGGCCAGAGGGGTAAAGGTACGGCCTTTTTGCCGATCTACCATCTGGGCAAATCGGTAGGAAATGGTTCCCAGAGAGCACTTCAGATGACGAGATTTACTCTGGTGCCCATTTCGTCGGTATCGCTCCGGGTCCTTCTGGAGGAGACGTTCGATCATCCGTTCTTCCAAAGCCTTCATCAGAGTGGTCAGAATGGTTTCATGAATTTCAGAAGAGCTTTCTTTCAAGCCCTGAATCAAACCATTGATTCTCAGTCCCGAATCGGGTATCTTAAAAACCAGGCGAAGGTCCATCGTGATCTCGCTCAACGGGTTCCTCCTTTCTTTGGATGTCGTGATCTAAAAGATAGAGGAATCCGTTTTATTTTGCAAAGAAAAAAGACCGAAAAGTCCGTCGAACAACCACGGAGAGAGTTATCCACAGGGTGCTACGAGAGCTTCCGAGATTTTGCCCTTCGGGCCGCCCAGCTCCACCGAGGGGGCGCTGGGCTAAAATCTCTCCGCTCTCTACCCCCCTATGGATAACTCCTTAAAACACCTGAATCACGTACTTTTCGAACAAAGCCTAAAAATCATTTATGGACATATCGTCGTAGTAATGAGGGGGGTCTGGGGGGAGACTCATAACTTGTGGAGGCTGTGG
>CAKZKY010000470.1 GCA_937124575.1 uncultured Pseudomonadota bacterium
ACCATCCAGGTGGGCACGGATATCCCCATCGTAACCGGCGAGGTTACGGCCTCGGATGTCTCGCAGGCACAGCCCAGCATCCTGCGAAACATCCAATACCGAAATACCGGCGTAATCCTTCGGGTGAAACCGACCATCCATACCGAAGGCCTCCTCACGCTCAACATCTCGCAGGAGGTCTCTGAGATGGGGACCAACCCACCGGGCATCAACTCACCCACCATCCTGATGAGGAGAGTCAATACTTCCGTTGTGGCCGCTCACGGAGAGAGCATTGCCCTTGGAGGTCTCATGTCCGAAAGCATTGGAGATACGGAGAACAAAATCCCCATCCTCGGAGACATTCCCCTGTTAGGAAATTTATTTAAGACCACCTCAAAAGAGAACCGAAAGACAGAGCTCTTGATCTTTCTAACCCCCACCATTCTCACGAGTGTGGATGAGACCGCAAAGATCACAAGAGATCTCAAAAAAGAGCTGAAATGGCTTAAATAATTTCCTGTCCAAGGGGGACAGTCCATCTCCTATAAATCTCTAACGCAGTTAAAAAGAGTGAAGACCATGGAAAAGAAAAAAGAGCGGAAAATTGAGGCCGGAATAACCAAGAAAGATATTTCAGAAGCTCTGAAAGGGTTTTATAAAGAGAGTCTCGAACCAAAATTTGAACAGATTGACCAGCGCTTCGAGCAGATTGATCAGCGCTTCGAGCAGATTGATCAGCGCTTCGAACAGATTGATCAGCGCTTCGAACAGATTGACCAGCGCTTCGAACAAATAGATACCCGATTGGAACAACACGAGGCTCATTTTAGTCAAATTGACAGACATCTTATAAGAATCGATACTCGATTGGAACAACACGAAGCTCATTTTGAAAGGATTGAAAAAAAATTAGAAGAGCATGATGAAAAGTTTCGAGATCTTTCTACTCATTTTGATGAGATTTATAAAAGATTTGAGAGGCTCGAGACAGAGTACCGGATGATTTCTTCTGCTATTGACAGGATGGAGAAGAGATTAGAAAGGATGGAAGAGAAGCTGGATGTTGAGATTTCGAAGAGAGAATTTATCGAGAGGGAGGTCCTTGAGTTGAAAAGCAGGGTTCAGGTCCTGCAAAGCAGGATTGAAGAGATCGAAAACCGCCTCAAAAGTTTTTCTTGACAAGAGGAGGATGATTAAAATAAAAATGAATCATTAATAAAGGGACAATAAAGGGACAGTCCCTCTAATGTTTTGAAGGGACTGTCCCTCTACGAATTTAAAGGGACTGTCCCCCTAAAATACTTTAATACGATTGCCTGACCCCATGCTGATGTTCGCTTTTATCCATGGCTTGACAGAACAGACGCGGCTCATTTAGAATGAGGTCAAAATGATCAAAAAAGGAGGTCATCATGAGCGATATGGAATATAGTGTGGCAGAAGCCAAAAAACATTTTTCAGAGCTGCTAAGCCGTGTCGCTTATGGAAGAGAGCGCATTATGATCGCCAAGAGAGGAAAACCCTTGGCCATGCTCGTGCCTCCTGCTACTGAACCCGGCTTGGATCACCCTGGAAGAGTGGAAGGATGGCTGGAGAACAGCGATCCTTTCTTTAAGATCGTGAATCAGACCGTTAAGAACCGCCAAAAACATCTTCCCAGAATACTCAAGTCAAGGAAGGGTTGATCAATGTATCTGCTCGACACGAATGTGTTAAGTGAACTTATCAAGAAAAGCCCTAATCCAAATTTTATAGCCAAACTCCGAACCATACCTGCCGATGGCCTTTTCTCGGCCAGTATCGGTATTATGGAACTAAGATATGGGGCATTAAAGCGGGGAAATCCCACAGACCTCTGGACAAGAATTGAGCAACAAATCCTCCCCAAAATTCGGACCTTGCCCTTCTCTTACAAAGAGGCCATAAAGGCAGGGGACCTGATCCACCATTTACAT
Organism: uncultured Pseudomonadota bacterium; assembly: GCA_937124575.1. Classification (GTDB taxonomy): domain Bacteria; phylum Desulfobacterota; class BSN033; order BSN033; family UBA1163; genus RBG-16-49-23. The sequence continues at coordinate 1,938 of CAKZKY010000470.1, forward strand.
TCGATTGGTCAACCCATCGGAATCGAAGATATCATGATTGCTTCGATTGCTTTATGCAATGGATTGACGGTGGTCAG
>CAKZKY010000471.1 GCA_937124575.1 uncultured Pseudomonadota bacterium
AACGACAAGCATCATGATCACCAATGAAACGGAAGAGATGATCAAAGGCACTTTTTTTACGGTAAATTTTAACCAGGAGAACACGGGTTATCCCCCTTTTAAAAAGTAATGAGATGAAGAACCATCTCCTATTTCCCTCCCAGAAAACGGAAACTGGCCCTTCTGTATTATACTGTTGGAAATTCCTGCTTCAATTCGTTTATTATTTTCTTCACTTTTTTCTTATGTTCTTCTCTCCCAATTGTGAAAGAATGAGGCACCCATTCCATTTCCTGTAAACTTTGTATCATACCCGGGAGTAAGTCCCACGGGATGCTCATAAGTATCATACCTTCTGGAAATAGTTGCCTTGATTTCATGCCGAAACTTAGGCCGGTCACCGTAAAATTCAACTCGCCGCTCACATACGGATAGATGTACAGCCATGCGCATCCTGCGACCGGCGTTCCCTTGGTAGACCACATTTTTCCTGTCCTATAGCTATGCGCTCTCAGCAAAATTTCTGCCTGGCTTGTGTTCGCAGTAACAATTAACAAATCCGGGTCAAATGTCAGTTTGTCTAAAGGAGAAAAGGCCACATAATTCACGGTATCCCTCTCCAGTTTTGGCATGACATCATAAATTCTTCTATTGGCACGTGAATTCTGAAAAACTCCAAGTTTGGGTCCGACCATACCGCTCTCGAAAATGGGATCATGGTCTACCATGCCCAACAGGATCGGTCCTATACACGAGAATTCTTCTTTTGTCGCGTAAAAAGAGTCGCCTTCCTGTGCTTCTTTAAGCATTTCACAAAAATCTAAAATCTTGTTCAGCTTCTCTATTCCTTCTGGTTTTGTAGGCATAAACTTCACACCGACGGGCTTCCTCTCGAAATTGAATTTGTTGAATATGGACAGGCTCTGTTTCGTCTCGATCATGTTTTCCTTCCCTCCTTTAAAATAAAAGATTCGGAAGATAGAGAGCAATCTGGGGGAACGCTATAAGGATGAAAATGCAGGCCATTATTGCCGCCAAAAAAGGGAATATGCCCCTGAATATGGTTTCCAGCGGTACTTCAGGAACTACCCCCTTGATGACATATACGTTGATTCCTACCGGCGGAGTAATCACTCCCATCTCGGCAACCAGTACAATGATTATACCAAACCATATTGGGTCGTACCCCAGGCTCAAGATCAGGGGAAACAGGATGGGAACGGTGAGCGTAACCATTGCGAGCGAATCCATAAAGCAGCCACCGATCAAGTAGCCAAAGATTATAATCACCATAATAACCGTGCGCGATACCCCCAGTCCGCCTACCCAGGCTGACAGCTCAAAGGGCACCCTCGTGACCGCCATGAAGTAGCTGTATATGATGGCTCCGGTGACAATGAGGAAGACCATCGCTGTTATCCGGGTTGTATCGGCAAGAGAATTTAAAAAAGCTTTCCAGCTAAGTCTTTTCCTTGCCAGGGCGATGACGATGGCACCGGCTGCACCGACGGCACCGGCCTCGGTAGGAGTAAACCAGCCGACAAAGAGACCGCCCATAACCAGCGCGAACAGCAGAAACATCTCTACAACCCCTGTAAGAGAGGTAAGTTTTTCCTTCCAAGTTGATTTGGCCCCCGGAGGAGCTAATGCAGGCCTGAATCGACAGACTATGTAAATAGTGATAGCAAAGAGAATTGTTAGCAGCACCCCAGGCAGGATGCCTGCAGCAAACAGCCTGCCTATGGATTGTTCTGTCAGTATGCCATAGATAATGAGCAACGCGCTCGGAGGGATAAGGATTGCCAGGCTGCCGGCAGAGGCAACACAACCAGTTGCCAGTGAATCATCATAATGATACCTTTTCATCTCGGGCAATGTTACCTTGCCCATGGCTGCGGCTTCTGCGTTGGTAGAGCCGCACATCGCACCAAAACCAGCACAGGCAAAGATAGTGGCCAGGGCGAGTCCTCCTCGAAATTGCCCGAAAAACTTATAGGCGGTGTCGTAAAGCCGCCCGCCCATTCCCGCGTAGAAGGCAACTGCTCCCATAAATACAAACATCGGAACGACCGTCAGGTCATAGGAGGAGAACATTGTCCAAAAGCCCTTAGCGATGATACCTAGAGCGGCGGGGACGGAAACCATCCAAATAAATCCAAGAAAACCAACTAGAGCCATTACATATGCCACCGGCATCTTCAGAAGAAAAAGGAAGATAAGCACTACAATGCTAATGATGGCAGCAGTGGATGGGGTCATCCTTTCACCGCCTTATCCAGTGATTTGATCAGATCAACTAGAATGACCAGACAGAGGAAGAAACAGCCTAAAGCTATTATATAAATAAAAGGATAAAAAGGTAGAAGCGCCGTCATCGTGACCTGTTTGGTCCGTATCATTCTCTCGGCAAATACCATGCACTGCCAGATCACTATGACAAATATACCCAGGCTCAGGATGTTAGTGAAGCACCCGATAATCCCCTGTACCCGCCGTGGCAGTCGTACCACGATGAGTTCTACAGAGATGTGCCCCCTTTGCACAGCACAGTAGGCAAGGGCAAAAGCAACTACGATCACAGAAAAAAAACTGACATAATCGAATGTGCCGTAAATGGGTCGCCAGACCATCCGCCCTAAAATGTTCGCTATGGTAACGAGCATCATAGCCGCAACTGCCATCTGAGATATCCGGTCGCTCCACTTGCTTATTAAAACTACTAGCTTTTCGAAAGACGCTATTTTATTTGATCCCATATTTCTCTCCATAATAGGGGGGACTTTTTTTAAAAAAGCTATGCAGGCCCCCCTATCAGGATTTTTCGTTGTAATTAGAGTCTGTTTATAAACTAAAGATTTTTCAAAAGGTCGTCATTCCGGCGAAGGCTCGGTTTCGAGTCGCAACGACCGGAATCCAGTTTTTTCAAGACCTTCTGGATGCCCCGATTTAATCGGGGCATGACACAAAAAGTGCATTTATAAACGGGCTCTAATTAATTGTACCTATACTAAGGTTTCCATGGTTCGAACTTTTGCTTGTTGTATTTTTCCATGATAGTGGCGGCTGTTTTAAGTATTTGTTCTCCGGGAAGACCCCGCTTATTTAGCTCGATTGTGTATGAGTCACGTATGGGCCTGATAATTTTCAACAGTTTTGCCACTTCAGAATCTGGAAAATATGAGAAATGATGACCACCGGGTTGGGCCTTGGCGAAATCAATTCCCTTCTGGTTATTGTATTGCCAGATTTGTCCGGCTTCCTTTACAGCATCTTTAGCAACCGCATCGAACGCATCCTGGAGGTCTTTGGGCAGCGATTTCCATTTATTCAGATTCATCACCAGATACTGAAAATGAGAATATACGGTAGGGAGAAAAACAGAATAGTCGAAGAGCTCGTGATGCTTCCATGTTTCCAGTGTTTCAGGTGGCGAAATAAGAGAATCGATCAGCCCCTTTTGTGCGGCAATGTAGACATCGCCCATGGGCATTGCTATCGGTTCAGCACCCAATAATTTAACTGCATCAACGAATGCACCGGTAGACCTTATTTTCGAACCCTTGATGGCTTCTACGGTGGTGATCGGTTTCTTTGTATGCAGCCAACCCGGCCCAACTGCCCAGAGGTAAAGTACCTTGGAATCCTCAAGCTCTTTGGGCTTTAACGTATTAAAGTATTCCCAGATGGCATGGGCTGCGGCATGACAATTTTCCGGAGGGGCGATGCCCGGCTTATACAGCGCCCACATTACAGGGAAACGGCCTGGAGTATAGGAAAAGCAGGACTGCACCATATCGACGATACCCTGAGTCATTCCATCATAGGCATCCCCCGGGGGAAGCAAAGTCCCAACAGGGTAATATTTGATATCAAGTTTATACTTCCCCCCCGTTGCCGCTTCTACCATCTTAAAATACCTTGGTAATTGATGCGCAGCTACGAAATGTGTGGCTGGAAAGATGAGGTTGACTCCTAATGTGACTGTTTGCGGGTTAACTTCTGATTTTGCCAGCAAAGGTCGTTTTTCTTCCGTTGGAGAACCAAAAGTAATTGCAACCATACTGATACCTAACAACAATACTACCGGGATAATAAATAGCTTTTTCATCGTTCCCCCCTCCTTAGATTTGAGATGGAGTCATTGATTGCTAAAAGATTACTTTTCTACCTCATTTCCCACCCCCTCTCTCTCCAAAACCTCCTAAGCTTTCCCGATCCATTACTGGTCAAAGTGTCTGGTGTTGTTCATTTCAACATAGGTTGTTAGATTGGAGACAGGCGGCGCAAGCGCCTGCACTGCACGTAAGGACCTGTTGGATCCTTTACCCCACAGGAATCCTCCCCCACCATGGAAACTGTGTCGTAATGTCATTCTTAGGCGTTGGCCGAAGAATCTCTGTTTTGTAACTTATTGATTCTCTGATATTCTTCACTTAATTCAGAATGACAGACGTGACATTCCTCTCATTAAGACCCCGTCTCATTGGGGGAGGACCTATTTTTATCTCGATTAGGGGTATAAATTTACCCTGTTTTATTTCCTAATTTTATTGATAAACTCCAGAACTTTAGTAGCTGGGTATCCTTTCGCATCAAGGGCAGCCGCATGTTTCTTGTTGTTGCCATTGACGATTTCAAACCACCTGGCCTC
>CAKZKY010000472.1 GCA_937124575.1 uncultured Pseudomonadota bacterium
TGGGTCGACTATCTGGTGCTTGTCTTGATCCTCTCCCTCTTTGGAATATTGCTCTGGCTTAGGTTATGGTTTAAACTGGGAGTTGTTGTTCCAGGTCGCCTTTAGGAGAATAAAAATGGAAGAAAATCTCCAACTCTTTTTAACACCCACCGCCATCATCGACAGCAACCATGAGAGCGTTCTCAATTATGCAGAGAAGGTGACGGCTGGGTTGACCGATACTGTTGAAATGGCGGTGAAGCTCTACCTCGCTGTTCGCGATGGCATCCGTTATGACCCTTATTCGCCTTTCTATCTTCCTGAACATTACCGGGCCAGTTTTGTGCTGAAGCGGGGAAGAAGTTTCTGTGTCCCCAAAGCCTCACTCCTCTGTGCCCTGGGAAGGGCCTGCGGTATTCCCTCACGCATCGGCCTTGCAACGGTCCGGAACCATTTAGCGACACGACAGCTCATTGATTTTCTCGGAACCGACCTTTTTGTCTCTCACGGTTTTGCCGAATTCTATCTGGAAGGACGTTGGGTAAAAGCCACGCCCGCATTTAACCGTGAGCTTTGCGAAAGACACCATGTCATCCCTCTTGAGTTCAATGGTCGGGAGGATTCCTTATTTCAGCCCTATAATCTCGAAAACAAAAAATTTATGGAATACCTCGAAATGGAAGGAATCTTTGCCGATATTCCGGTGGACCATATTATGACGGGATGGAAGAAGGCTTATGGCGAAGACCGTGTGAACAGTTGGATTCAGAGGTTTGAAAAGGAGGGAGAGCGCCCTCTTCCGGTCTTTGAGACGGAAGAGGTATTGGAGGAATGATTTTGGGTCTATTGAAATCCTGCTAAAAAACGGGTATGGATGAGTATCATATTGGGGAGGGAACAGGGATGGCCCAGAAAAAAGTCTCAGAGATTCTGAAGCTGATCGAATTCCTCAATGAGGAAGTCAAAGAGCTTTCAAAGCGATTAAGCCGAATCACACCCAAAGAGGTAAGCGAGAAGTTAGGCACCCTTGCACTGATCCGAGAGAAAATTATGAACCTTCAGGTGGAATTCCCTCAAGAGATCGAAACCAAACTCTCCCAGATCTACCCTTCCCTCGACCGAATCAAAACCAAACCCTCCTGATTTGTTTCGCAAATCAGTTTGGAGTGATCGGTGTTTTTTATCACAAGGTTTTGAAGATTTTATCTCCGAACCTCCAACTCCCTGCCCCGTTTTTATCGGGGCGAACCCCGAACTACTCAGTAGAAGGCCATGCTCGCAAAGGAGACAGCCGATTGCGTTTCGGCAGTATAGGCTTGACCGTATTTGAGGAGCCTTCCTTCCTTGGCCTCCATCGCCTTCATCATTGCATAGATGGCAGGCAATCCGCAGATTCGCTTTCGGTCCCGCTCTTCTAAAATGGAAGCATAGAACCCATCTCCATCCATCCTTTCGAGATGGCTGAGCATGGTTCGGTCCTCTTCCTCAAGAATCCGGAGATCGTACTTTCCAATGCCTTCACGGTCTCCGAATTGAAGCCCCACATGAGCGAGATCAGCCGAGGCGATATAGCAGATCTCACGGCCAAGTGAGGACACGGATTCTCGAACGGCTTCGATAAACTGACGCACAGGCGGGTGGTCCATCGGTGAAATCCTCCTCGCAATCATCTCATGGAACGATCCGCACAAAATAGGGACGATTCGGAAGGGAGTGGGTTCGGGGTATAGATAACGAAGAAAGACGCATTGGAACTCGATGGAGTGCTCAATTCGGTGGGTTGCCTCATCCAAAAATAGGTCCTCTGGATACCGTGACTCAATTGCATCCACCAGTTCACGATCAACTTCTAACCTTCCAAGGGGGGCGAGAAAATCCTTTCGGGTCATGGAGAAGGGACGCTCCATCGGCACATGTGCGGTTCCAAAGATGATGAAAGACTCTGGTAGAGGATTAAGCCATATCTCTTGATGGGCATAGGCATAACAGAACCCTCCCCTCTGAAAATCGATGTGGGGGGCGACCACTCCTCTCAACCCACTCTTCTGGCCTTTCTCTTGAAGCGGTCCTGGTCCCTCCGGCCCAGTAAAGTATCCCGATAGCTGAGCCTTCAGTCTCCCCTCTTCCCTCTCGTAACTCTTCCCGGCAAACGCTGCTTCTCGAAAGGACGATTTTCGGAAGGCTTCTTCCTTCTCTTTTAGCGTCTCCTCAAATCTTTCCCCTTCGAGGAAAAGCGCCTCATCAAGCTGATGGATGATCTCCTCGATCTTCTCTGTGAATAGAAATCCTCCAAACCTTCTCATGTATTCGGCTTGGATATCGAGGATTGAATGTTGGCCATCGAAGAGGGAAACGATGAAATGGAACGGAGGGGGGAGGAAGAGGGTTTTATCGCTGATGTTCTGTGGATCTTGAAGGCAGAGCAAAGTCTGCCCAGACATCTGAACGGGAAAGATATTGACGCTTCTGAGTTTTGGAAAATCCACTGGACGGCAAGGCTCTCGTCAGGCAGTGATGTTTAAAGCTCCGTGCTCGACTCTTGGGACTTCGGGCTGTTTGAGTGCCAGTTCGATGGCCTCATCCATCTTCTGAATAAACTTGAACGTTAATTGATTTCGAATATGTTCTGGTATCTCTTCCAGATCCTTTTCGTTCTTCTTCGGAAGGATGATCGTCTTGATTCCCGCACGCATCCCAGCCAGAACTTTCTCCTTGATCCCTCCCACTGGAAGAACAAGACCCCTCAATGTGATCTCGCCGGTCAATGCGACATCGTTTCGAACCGGTTTGTTCGTTAGCAAGGAGGTCAGGGCCACAAACATCGTGATCCCTGCGGAGGGACCATCTTTAGGTATGGCACCCGCAGGGACATGGATGTGAATATCATGTTTTGCAAAGAAATCTTCCTCAATGCCCAGCTCTTTCGATTTCGAACGCACATAGGCAAGGGCGGCCTGGGCAGACTCTTTCATCACATCGCCCAGCTGACCGGTCAATGTCAACCCCTTCTCTCCCCTCATCTTTGTCGCTTCCACAAAGATGATGTCTCCTCCGGTCGGCGTCCATGCTAATCCCGTGGCCACACCCGGTTCTGAGGTCCGTTCGGCTACTTCCGGAAAGAATTTGACCGGCCCGAGAAATTTATGTAGGACTTCAGGAGTCACAATCACTTTATCGTGATTATTGCCAGAGGCCACATCTTTGGCCACTCCTCGGCAGATGGCTGCAATCTCTCTCTCCAAGTTTCTGACACCTGCCTCCCGGGTATAGGAACTGATGATCGTCTGGAGTGCTGCCTCCTGAAATTCGATATGCTCCGAGGTCAACCCGTGTTCGGAGATCTGCTTGGGGATGAGAAATTCTTTGGCGATCATCATCTTCTGATCTTCGCTATATCCTGGAAGCTCGAGCGTCTCCATCCGGTCTCGAAGGGCCGGAGGAATCGTATCGAGCACATTGGCCGTGGTGATGAACATCACCTTCGAAAGATCGAAAGGTAGGTCAATATAATGGTCTGAAAAGGAGAAATTCTGCTCCGGATCCAGGACTTCGAGCAGTGCTGAAGAAGGATCTCCGCGAAAGTCCATGCCGATCTTGTCCACTTCATCGAGCATAAAGACCGGGTTATTTGAACCTGCTTTCTTGATCCCCTGAATGATCCGACCGGGCAAGGCTCCCACATAGGTTCTGCGATGTCCCCGGATTTCTGCTTCGTCTCTCACTCCGCCCAGGGAGATCCGTATAAATTTTCTGCCCATGGCACGAGCAATGGACTTACCTAAAGAGGTCTTCCCAACACCTGGCGGACCGACAAAGCAGAGAATAGGCCCTTTCATGTCCGACTTCAGCTTTCTGACAGCGAGGTATTCGAGAATCCTCTTCTTCACCTTCTCCAGATCGTAATGGTCCTCATCTAATGTTTTCTGAGCGTTTGGTATCTCGAGATTATCCGCTGTGGTCTCCGACCAGGGTAACTCGACCAACCAGTCGAGATAAGTTCTTGCCACCGTATATTCTGCAGAGGCTGGGGGGATCTTGGAGAGTCGATCCAGTTCCTTTTCAGCAGCGGTTACGACGTCTGGCGGCATCTTGGCTTTCTTGATCTTCTCTCTTAATTCTTTAATCTCACTCGTATGGTCATCCAGCTCTCCCAATTCCTTTTTGATGGCCTTCAGCTGTTCACGAAGGTAGTACTCCCTCTGGGTCCGGTCCATATCCTCTTTCACCTGGGATTGGATCTTATTCCCAAGTTCCAAGACCTGAACCTCCTTATTGAGGATGAGGTGGACTTTGGTCAGCCTTTCTCGTACATCGAATGTCTCGAGAATTCCCTGTTTTTCAGGAGTTGAAATATTGAGATTGGAAGCAATGAGATCGGCGAGGATCGAGGGTGATTTGATATTGCTCACCATCGAACCTAATTCCGTGGTGAGATAGGGAGCTAACTCAACCGCTCGTTGAAATAGGTTTTTCAGGTTCATCATCAGGGCTTCGATCTCCACGCCCTGGGCATATCCTTCTTCAATGGTCTCTGTCCTCGCTTTAAAATAGGGGTCTCTCTGGAGATACTCCCTCACCCGCATCCTTGAAATGCCTTGGACAATGACCCGTTGACTTCCGTCCAGCTCCCGAATCATCCTAAGAATCAGTGCCGCCACTCCCACCGAATAGAGATCGCTCTCCTTCGGATCTTCGGTTTCTGATCGCTTCTGGGTCACGATGCCGATGATCCGGTTCGAATCCATTGCATCATCAATCAATTTAACCGACCTCTTTCTCCCTACCATGATGGGTAGAATCAGGTCAGGGTAAAGCACAGTCCCCCTCAGGGGAAGGATGGGCAGCTCGGAAGGCACAAATATCCTTTCATCCCTTCCTTTCTCATCCTTATCTGCCCCACTCTTGGGCAAAAAGATCATGACAACCTCCTTAAACGACCTTCTGAATAAACCATTTAACTATAACATAATCATTGCGAATCCGACTGTCAATGTGGCTCTTCGGCACGGGGTTTCCCGCAGATATTGCAGACTCCTGACTCATTGATCACGCCAATACAACTTCCATCCGAACATAATATCCTCTCAGAGAAATCGCTCTCTTCTTCTTTGGGCTGGATCGGGCTTCCGCACCAGCAGCAGAAACGGCTTTTCTCAGGTATCTTTTCTCCACAGGTCTCACAAAGCATATGAGGCAATATCTCCTCGCAACGAGGACACTTCATCTACTCCTCCTCTCCAAGGTTAAGACTCTTGATGAATCGGTCAATATCCCTCTTATTTCGCTTCAATTCTTGGAGAAGTCTCTTCGTCTCCTCATCGGGAAAGAGACGATTGAGATCATAACTCTTTCCGGGAAAGAGAGTGTTAAGATCGATCTCCCGGCGCTTCTCCTCGTCTGGACTTTGCTTTTGGGATTCTTCTTTCTCCTCGATCATGCCTCATTCTTTATAGGATACAGCCATTTGTTTTGTCAACTTGCGACCCCGCAATCCCACCGTGGAGATCGCGGTCTTATAGATTCTTAAAGTTTAA
>CAKZKY010000473.1 GCA_937124575.1 uncultured Pseudomonadota bacterium
TCTCAGTTTCACGTTGCAAGTTTAACGTTTCGGGTCATCCCTTTAAATATGAAATCCGAAACTCGACCTGGTTATGAAGGCAAGGTTAAATCGAATACTTCCCGGATGTGTTCCACCAGAATAAAGTCCATCTCTGCTTTGATATAGTTTGGAATATCCTCCAGGTTTTTATCATTCTGTTTGGGAAGGATGATGGTCTTTACCCCCGCCCTTCGTCCGGCCAAGATCTTCTCTTTGATTCCTCCCACCGGCAGGATTCTGCCGCTCAACGTGAGCTCGCCCGTCATGGCGATATCGTGAGAAACCGGCTTCTCTTTGAGGAGCGAGAGGACCGCTGTCGCTATGGTGATCCCTGCCGAAGGACCGTCTTTTGGAGTAGCTCCAGCCGGGATATGAATATGGATATCCCACTCCTGATAGAAATTCTCGGGTACTCCTAATGATTGGGCATTGGCCCGTATATAGGAGATCGCGGCCTGAGCGGATTCTTTCATCACCTCTCCGAGGGAACCCGTCAGAAGAAGCCCTTTGTCTCCTTTCATTTTGGAAGTCTCAATGAAGATGATGTCTCCTCCATTCTCCGTCCATGCAAGTCCTGTGGCTACACCAATTCGGTCTTTTTCTTGAGCAACCTCTCTAAAAAATTTTCTCGGCCCCAATAAACTCTCAACCACCGATTCGCTGATGATTGGTTCAGGCTGATTTCCCAATGCAACCTCTTTTGCCATTTTACGGCAGACCGTGGCAATCTCACGTTCCAGATTCCGCACGCCTGCCTCTCGGGTATACTCCCGGATGATCTTATAGACCGCCTCCGGGGTAAAGGTCAGTGGATAATCCTTTAGCCCATTCTCCTCCCTCTGGTGGGGAATGAGAAACTGAAAGCTGATTTTCTCCTTCTCCTCTTCGGTATAGCCCGGAATCGGAATCACCTCCATCCGATCCAGAAGGGCTGGAGGAATGGGTGAGAGGGTATTGGCCGTTGTGATGAAGAGAACGTGGGAAAGGTCAAAGGGAACATCTAAGTAATGATCAGTAAAAGAGTAGTTCTGCTCGGGATCGAGCGCCTCCAGCAAGGCAGCCGCTGGGTCGCCCCGCACATCCTGACCGATCTTATCCACCTCGTCGAGCATAAAGACCGGGTTGGAGGTCCCTGCCCTTTTTATCTCCTGAATGATCCTTCCCGGCAGGGCGCCCACATAGGTCCTTCGATGGCCTCGAATCTCTGCCTCATCCCTTACCCCTCCAAGGGAGATGCGGATGAATTTTCTCTCCAAGGCACGGGCAATCGAGCGGCCAAGAGATGTCTTTCCCACTCCGGGTGGTCCTACAAAACAGAGGATCGGTCCCTTCATGGGATTTTTCAATTTTTTAACGGCTAAAAACTCCAGAATCCGGTCCTTCACCTTCTCAAGATCATAATGGTCCTCATGGAGGATGGCCTTCGCCCTTTCAAGGTCAAGGTTATCCGTCGTCTTCTTATCCCATGGAATCTGAATGAGGTAGTCGAGATAGGTCCGAGAAACAGTATACTCCGCCGAGATCGGGTTCATCCGCTCAAGGCGCTGAATCTCTTTGTAGGCAATCTCTTCCACCTTCTGAGGCATGCCTGCAGCCTGAACCTTCTCTCGAAGTTCGTTCATCTCGGCTAAATAGGGATCTTCTTCTTGACTCTCTCTCTGCCTTCTGGCTGGAGGCCGAAGCGATTGCTCTCTCCCTGACCTGCCACCTTCCTTACCCGAGGCCAATAGCAGATGGGGTTTCAGTGGAATTGAAGGAAATTCCTGAATGAAAAGGTCGAATGCCTTCTTCAATCTCTCAAGAGGATCGATCGTCTCAAAAATTACCTGCTGATCCTTCAACCCTGGACGGAGGGTGATTGTGATGAGATCAGCCAATCGGCCTGGATGTTCGATCTGATCGAGAGTCTTTAATAGATCCTCAGGCGGATTCCTTCCCTCAAAGAGGGAGAGCTTAAAAAGTATTCCGATGCTCTGCACCAGCATCGTTGAGAGGGAATTTTTCTCCTGCGATTCAACCACCTCTCTCACATCGGCCTTCAGATAGGGCGGCTCAGGAACAATATTCTGGACAAAGACCCGTGAGAGACCTTCTACAAAGACCTTCATCCCCTTGCCAGGCAATTTAACTAATTGGAGGATCCGGCAGACCGTCCCCACCGGCAAGAACTCTCTTAAGGGAGGCTCCTTATGAAAAGGGGCACGGGGATAGACGCAACCGATGAGACTGTTTTCCAGAACTGATTGATTCAAGATGTTGAATGCCTCTTCAGATTGAAGCAAAAGGGGTGCCACCACATAAGGGAAGATGACAGTATCCTTAAGAGGGATAAAGGGAAGCCGTTGAGGTATGGCGTAGCTCTCAGTCTTATGAAGGTATCTCACAAAAAACCTCTTTCAAATCCAAATAGGGTAATGGAAAATCTTAGGTATTTGAATTAGAATCTACACCGAGGTAGCAAAGATATTTTATACAAAACTGGCAAGCAAAGTCAACGAAGATTGAACAATTCCTTTACTGCTGAAAAGGCAATCGGCCTGTCCCATTCCCTCTGACCCACTATGATGCCCTCAACCACACCTTCTCCACTGATCAGAAAGGTGGTGGGAATCATCTTGACCCCATAGGCCCGAGCGACCCGCTCCTTTCTGTCGAGGAGAATCGACAGGGCGATCGGCTGACTCTTAATAAGATTCCTTATCCTTCTCTCTTTTTCACCATCAATGGCAATGGTCAGAATCTCGATCTGCCCTCTGTTCCTTTCAAAAAATTTTTCCAAAAGCAACATCTCCTCTTTGCAGGCTTGGCACCACGATCCCCAGAAAAAGAGCAGAAGGGGTCTGCCTCTATATTGATTCAGGGAGATCCACTTTCCATTTAGGTCCTTAAGTGAAAAGGACGGAGCTTCCTTTCTAACTGAAGGTCTTTGAATGCCAAAGGATTCGCAGAAAGAATCCTTTTGAATGTTCGAGGACTCTCTGGCTTGAAGGGGATGTATGACCATGAGGACAGTCCCCAAAAGTATCAATAGAAATAGGCCTTTTTTTCTCATCGGCGCTCCAAAAGGATCTATGATTAAAAAGTAATATATAAACGGGACCCCGTCAATTTCTTCTTGAAAACGCCTCTAAGAAGTGGTAAGGTGAAAACGATAGAAGTTTCATATCAGGGAGGAAGGGGTTATGGCAGGTGTCAATAAGGTAATTCTTATCGGCAATTTGGGGGCAGATCCAGAGGTTAAATTTCTCGGAAGTGGAACCCAGGTCGCCAATTTCCGTATTGCGACCACAGAAAATAGGGTGAACCGCTCCGGTGAAAAAGTCGCCACAACGGAGTGGCACCGAATCGTTGCCTTTGGCAGATTGGCGGAGATTTGCGGACAGTATCTCAATAAAGGGAAGCAGGTCTATATCGAAGGTAGGCTTCGTACCCGTTCATGGGAGGATAAGGATGGAAACAAAAGGTCTACCACCGAAATCGTCGCCACTCGGATGCAGATGTTAGGGGCTCCGGGCGCATCCGTTGAAGCTTCTGCCTTAGAGAAGGAATTCGATATCGAACAGGATACAAATATTATTCCCGATGAGGAACCTCCCTTCTGATTCCCGATTTCGGGTTTCGGAATGCGGATACCGGAATGGGGGTTCACCATTTCATTCTGCAATCGGCAATCCTCACTCCGCATTTAAAAGAGATACCTCCTCATGCTCACATTGAGCAGAAGACCGATCCCGATCAGTGTGGAGAGAAGGAAGGAACCTCCATAGCTAAGCAGGGGAAGGGGAATCCCCACCACTGGCATCAATCCCATCACCATGGCGATATTAATGAATGTGTGCCAGAAAAGCATGGCCACCACACCAAAAGAGAGGATGGCCCCGAAGCGGTCCTTTGCCTCGATAGCGATTCGAAGCCCCCACAGGATCAATAAGAAGTAGAGGCCTACCACAACAAAACATCCAACCAGCCCCCACTCCTCTCCCAGTGCCGAAAAGATAAAGTCCGTATGTTGTTCGGGCAGAAATCCGAGTTTGGATTGGGTCCCCTTCATAAACCCCTTTCCGAAGATCCCACCCGAACCGACAGCGATCCTCGATTGGATCAGGTGATAGCCGGCTCCTAAGGGATCAAGGTCTGGATTGAAGAAGGTGATGATGCGACGTTTCTGGTAGTCCTTCAGAAACATCCAGACAAGAGGGAGTGCAGAAGCTCCAACCGCTCCGAGGATGATCAGAGAGGATAAGCGAATCTTAACAAAGATCAGAATCGACAGAAAGATCAGGAGAAGAATGATAGCCGTACCAAGATCGGGTTGTTTAAGGATAAGAACCATTGGAAAGCAGAGAAGAAAAAAGGGCAAACCGAGATGTTTCAGTGAATATCCCTGCCGGTCTGAAGGCCTCTGAAAAAATTTGGCTAAAGCCAAAATGAGTGAAATCTTAACGAACTCAGAAGGCTGAAAAGTGAGGGGCCCCACTCGAACCCATCGCTGGGCGCCAGAGGTAATGATTCCGTAACCTAAGACGAGAATCAAAAGGACCACCGCACTGGTATAGGCGATGTAAGCCAAATCGATATAGTACCGATATTCGACAAAAGCGATGACCAACATGGCTGTCAGACCGATGGCCAGCCAGAGGATCTGCTTCAAATAGAGGGGAGTGGTCATGGTCTCCCCATTTGAAGTCACGCTATAAAGATTGAGAATCCCGATTGCAGAGATGAGGAGAACCATCCCCAACAGGACCCAGTCAAAATGGATGAATAATCTCCGATCAATCATAGATCGAATCTGCTAAATTTCCTTCCGCCTTTACAGGAGGAGAAGCCTCAAGATTGAAATATTTTTCAATCACCTTCTTAGCGATGGGAGCCGCTGCGGCTCCACCATAGCCCCCATGTTCAACAAGAACTACCACAGCGATCTGTGGATCCTCAAAGGGAGCATAGGCAGCAAACCAAGCATGATCCCTGAATTTGATAGGCATTCGGTTCATATCCCCTTTCTTAAAATCGACGGCCATGCGAACCACCTGAGCGGTTCCTGTCTTTCCAGCCACCCTCACCTGTTTTAAAGCGCTGGCTCCACCTGTACAACCCGGTTCGTTGACCGCTCCCAGAAGGGCCTCCTGAATGATGCGGAGCGTATTTTCAGAAATATTGGCTTTGCCGGTCTGTTTGGTTGAATACTCCTTTAATCGCTTCCCATAAATATTTTCCACCCGCTCTACGACCTGGGGAAGCAAGAGCGTTCCGCCATTGGCAACAGCAGAGATGAGCGTTAGAATTTGGAGAGGAGTCGTATTGAGATATCCTTGGCCCACGGCAAAAGAAAGAGTCTCTCCACTGTACCAGGCCACTCCAAACCGTTTCTTCTTCCAGGAAGAGGAGGGAACAATTCCGGACTTCTCGTGAGGCAGGGAGATGCCTGTCTTTCTGCCCAATCCAAGCTCCTCAGCATAATGGGCAATAGCATCTACACCGACTTTCAAGCCGACCTGATAGAAATAGGTATCACAGGATTCAACGATTGCCCTGTGAAGGTTGACTGTCCCATGTCCCTTCTCTTTCCAACACCTAAAATCCCGATTGCCATAAGGGAAGACGCCGGTACAGTGAATCTGGGTCTGGGGCGTGATGGCTCCGGTCTCAAGACCGGCAATCGCTGTGACGATCTTAAAGACCGATCCTGGCGGATACTGTCCCTGAAGCCCTTTGTTCAGGAGGGGATGGAAGGGATGTTCAACCAACGCCTTCCACTCCTCCATCGTGATATTTCGGGCAAAAATGGAAGGGTCAAAGGATGGCTTGCTCAACATGGCCAGGATCTGCCCTGTCTTTGGATTCATAGCGATGAGGGATCCGTTCTTGTCTTGGAAGGCTTCTTCAGCCACCTTCTGTAGATCATAGTCAATCGTTAAAAAGACATTATTGCCGGGAAAAGATTCAACGCTCCGGATATGCTTGATCTCTCTTCCCATGGCATCCACCTCAATCTGACGGCCTCCATCCACCCCTTTGAGCTGTTCCTCCCATTCGTATTCCACTCCATACTTGCCGATTACTGAACCCATCCGGTAAGAGCGGTTGCTCACCTGTTTCAACTCATTTTCGTCCACCTCACCGATGTAACCGATGAGATGGGAAGCGAGCGTACCATAGGGATAAGCCCTTCTGGGTCTGACATCCAACATAACCCCGGGAAGATGAATTCGGTTCGATTCGAGAAGGACAAGCTTGTCCCAGTCAATATCCGATTTTAGTTTGATCGGTCTAAAGGCAAGGCGCCGTTTAAGTCCCTTCATCTTCTCGCCGATCTCTTCCGGGGAGAGGTTAAGAATCTCTCTGACCATTTCCAGCGTCTCTGGATTTTTCTGGATATCTTCTGGTACAAGAAAAACTTCAAAAGAAGGCCGATTAGCTGCCAGAATGCGTCCTTTTCGATCTAACAGCATTCCCCGATCAGCAACCATTTCTCGAATCCGGATTCGATTATTTTCCGATAACTGTCGAAAGTCGGTTCCCTTGATCACTTGGAGATACCAGAGATAGACAAAGATCAGAAAGAAAGCCCCCCCTACAAAGAACCGAAGGTATCGGTATCTCTCTTTAAAATCCTCCATTCTCTGGGTATTGAGTTCCATCATCGCTTAACTTCTGTCTCCGAGACCCCTCTTCGGGTGTACATATAACAGGAAGTAACCCTTTCTGAAAAGAGAGAAGAAAAGCGGTGAAAGGAGAGCCGTGCAGAACACCTGAGGAAGGAATCGGATAAAAAAGAGAGGGTAGAGATTCCCTAAGGGCTCAGGGTTGAGCGCTTTGAGAATGAGGAGGAGAACGATCCCTTCTGCCAAACCAAAGAGGAAGACAAAAGAAGACCGGAGGAGAAAACTCTCCAGATAGATGTGATCTTTAAAGAGTTGCGCCCCAAAAAAGAGAAGAGGTCTCGAAAAGGTGTAGAGACCAAAACCATTTCCAGAGAAGAGGTCCATCAAATAACCTAAAAAAAAGACGATTATTCCACCAGAGAGAGGAGGATACAAAAGCGCCAACGAGAGGGTGAGGATTAGAAGGAGGTCGGGTCGGACCCAATAGATGGTAGGTGAAACGAAAAAAGTCGTCTGAAGGGTTAAGAAAAGAATTCCTAACAGTAGAGTGGGAAAGAATTGCTTCATGTTGAATCTGAGTTTCTATTCCTTGATCTTTGGTCTCCGAATCTTCAATCCCTTGCCCTGATTCAATGTCAAAGCTTGAGCTTACTTCGTCTTCTTCACCTTCTCCTTCTTTGGCTTCTCTTCCGGCGGAGGGAGAGGAGCTTCTTTAATGATGAGAACCTCCTCTAACCTTGTAAAATCAACGCTCGGTATAAGCTCAGCATATTGAAAGATGCCATGGCCTTTCTTGTCCACCTTCTTGATCTCTCCGATCATCAGTCCTTTAGGGAAATTGCCGCTCAGACCAGAAGTGACCACCTTATCGCCAACATCCACCTCTTCCGCACGGAGAAGATATTTCAATCGGTACCGATTCTCACCAGTTCCTTCGACGATTGCTTTGGCCCGTGTTCTCTGGACGATGGAGTCGATGGCGCTGTTGTAATCGGTGGCAAGAAGCACGATCGAATGGGAAGGAGCTGTCTTGAAAATCTGCCCGATCACCCCTTCTGGAGAGATGACCGCCATTCCCCTCCGAACACCGTCCTTCTCCCCCTTATTAACGGTGACGCTTTTGAACCAGGAGGATGGATCTCGACCAATCACTTCCGCGGCAATGACCGTTGATGTAAGTGTCTCGCGAAACTGAAGCAGTTTCCTCAGTCGCTCATGGGCTAAAGCCATCTCCCTCATCTGATCGTTCTCTCTCTGAAGTTCCGCGATCTTCTTGCGGAGGCTCTCATTCTCCCTCTTAAGATGAACCAAAAAGAGATAGTCCTGGAACCCGGCTTTGACCTTCTGAATAAGAAAGGAACTCCCTTTCTGAAAGGGGGCACAGATCTCCATCAGGAGTCCATCGAAGAAGTCCACCCCCTTTCTCTCTTTAACCCTCAATGACATCAGAATCAGAGCAGATAACAGAACGAGGAGAATGATGGCTGGTAAGGTATATCTTCGAAAGAGGAAATCTCTGATCCTCATCAATCTTGAATAGAATTTAGTATTGGAAGGTGACGCTACGAAGCAGTTGCTCGTTATCCAGCACTTTGCCCGCCCCTAATACAATGGCTGAGAGCGGATCATCCGGAATCGTGATGGGAAGTGCTGTCACCTCCCGGAGTAGAACATCGAGATTTTTCAAAAGTGCACCACCACCGACCAGAACAATGCCTTTGTCGGCAATATCGGCAGCCAGTTCGGGTGGTGTCTCCTCGAGGGTGATCCTCACAGTATCAATGATCATATTGATCGATTCAGCCAATGCCTCCCGGACCTCCTCACTATTGATCTCGAGCGTCTTCGGAATGCCTGTCACCAGATCCCTTCCTTTCACTTCCATGGTCTCAGGGTTCTCTTCGGGATAGGCTGTGCCCACACTGATCTTGATCAATTCGGCTGTCCGTTCACCAATGAGGAGGTTATACTTTCTCTTGACATACTGGACAATGGCCTCATCCATCTTATCCCCTGCTACCCGAATCGACTGGCTTGTCACGATTCCCGAAAGCGAGATGACCGCTACCTCAGTCGTGCCTCCCCCGATGTCAACAACCATATTCCCCGAAGCTTCCGTAATGGGAAGTCCGGCTCCAATGGCTCCAGCCATTGGCTCCTCAATCAGATAGATCTCCCTGGCCCCGGCGGATTGGGCCGATTCGCGAACCGCCCTCTTCTCTACCGGTGTGATGCCAGAGGGAACGGAGATGACTACCCGGGGCCGAAGCAGGGCTTTCCGGTTGTGGACTTTGGCGATAAAATACTTGAGCATCTCTCCGGTGATCTCGAAGTCAGCGATCACTCCGTCTTTCATCGGACGGATGGCAAAGATGGATCCGGGTGTGCGGCCTAACATCTCTTTGGCTTCCCGGCCAACAGCCAGGATGCGCTTCTCCCCTCTCGAATCTCTCTGGATGGCCACCACAGAGGGCTCTGAAGAGACGATCCCTTTCCCTTTTACATAAACGACGGTATTCGCTGTTCCGAGATCAATGGCCAAATCCGTAGAAAAGAGGCCCAGCAGTGAATTAAATACCATTCCCTTCTCCCATCAATCGTTAAACACTGGTCTATATTAACAAATCCTTCAACCTGATTCAAGAAAATTCATCAGAAAATAGCGACCCCCTCCGTTCTCTCCTCTATCCCTTGTTGCTCAAGGAGGTAAACCCCGTATATTTCCATCCTAAAGCACGGGGCCTTTCTTCATTCTTGGATTTGAAATTGCCTTCCCCGTTTTGTAACGGTACAGGCATCACCAGTCTGAAGACTGGGGCTTTTGGGATCATACGGTGTAAACGATGACACTCCTTTGACCCCTTGTCTTTTTGAGGAGGATTGATTAATATTCATCCACTGAAAGGAGAATCTCCATGTTGACGATCCTAAGAAAACATGCCACCTCCTGGATGCTTAAAGGTATTCTTCTGCTTGTTGCTGTGACGTTCATCTCCTGGGGAGGATACTCTTTCTTTCGGGATAAGAAACTTGACTATGCAGCCAGAGTGAATGGAGTGGTCATCCATATCAAAGATTACCAGGAAGCGTTTCAGGGAATTCTCAAGCGTTACCGCGAGGCAATGGGTCCTGCCTTAACGGATAAGATGATCGAGGAACTTCGCATCAGGGAAAATGTCCTCGAAGAGTTGATCTCCCGCACCCTCATCCTCCAGGAGGCAGACCGGTTGGGACTTCGTGTCTCCGATGAAGAACTGAGAATGGCCATTGAATCGTTCCCCTCTTTTCAGGTCAATGGTCAATTTGACCACCGCCTCTACGAAAGATTCCTCCGCCTCAACCGGATGACCTCTGAGGATTTCGAGCGAATGCAGCGGGAAAACCTTCTCTATACCAAGACGGTCAACCTTGTGCGGTTGAATGGAGCTAAAGTCTCGGAAGAGGAGGTTCTCGAAACCTACCTCTATGAAAACGAAAAAATCAATCTCCGCTTCGTCAAGATCTCACCTTCCGCTTTCAGGGGCCAGGTGAGTGCTAACGAGGTGGAGATTAAAGACTACTATCAGAAACAACAGGAAGAATTCAGGATTCCCACCTATCTCAAGGTTCAATATCTGGCTTTTCGTCCTTCAGATATCGAGCCGAAGATTCAGATCTCCCCCGATGAGATCAAACGTTACTATGAACAACGAAAAGAGAGTTTTAAAGTTCCCAAACGGGTCAGAGCCAGGGAGATTCTGATCCAGGTGAACCCTCAGGATTCTGCTGAGCAGATAGAGCAGAAGAGAAAGAAGGCTGAAGAGATTCTTGAAAAGGCGAAAAAGACCAAAGACTTTGCTTCATTGGCTAAACAGGTATCTGAATCCGAAACTGCCCAAAAAGGAGGAGATTTAGGGTGGCTCCATAAGGGAAACATCGAAGAATTCCTTGAGAAACCTATTTTCTCTTTGAAGGTTGGTGATCTGAGCAATGTGATTCGAGGGGAGAAAGGGTTTTACATCTTCAAGGCAGAGGAAGTGACCGAAGAGAAAGAGAAGAGTTTTGAGGAAGTAAAGGATCAGATTCAGCAAGGGCTCAAAAAGGAGAAGGCGAAGGCAGAGGCTTCCCGTCGTGCCGACGACGCCTTCTACTCTCTCTTTCGGAGCAGGGAGATTGACAAGTATGCCCGCGAAAAGGAAGTCCCCATAAAGACGACGCCCTTTTTCAAGGAAGGCGACGAAATTCCTGAAATTGGCAGAGCCCCCTCTTTCCACTCGGCTGCCTTCTCACTCAAAATAGGAGAAATCTCCGCAGTGGTTAGCATTCCGCCTAACTTCTACATCCTGAAACTGGTGGACAAAAAGGAATCCCGGATTCCTACCTTGGAGGAAGTCAAAGAGGAGGTTATCCGAAAAATTACCACGAAAAAGATGGATGAGAAAGCCCGCCAGACAGCCGAAGAGATCCACCAGCAGATCCAATCAGGAATAGAGATCCAAGAGGTTTTGAAACAGAAAGATTACTCCATGGAAGAGACCGGGCTTTTCAATCGGGCTTCAGGGGTCATTCCCAAAATCGGTCCGGCAGGAGAATGGATGACAGCCCTTGCATCCCTGACTGAAAAAAAGCCCCTTCCCAAAGAACCCTTCCGAACCAAAGAAGGATATTTTGTGGTGAAGTTGTTGGCCTCCGAACCTGCCAATCCAAAGAACTTTGAGCAGGTCAAAAAAAATCTTGAAAAACGACTGATCTACCAGAAGCAAGAAGAGTTCTTCAGAAACTGGCTTCAGAACCTGCGATCCAAAGCAAAGATCGAAATCAATAAAGAGATCCTCTGAAATGAAAAGGAAATTGGGTTTATTTAAGGTAAAGGAGAAGATGGAAGTTTCGACAAATTGATACGCCTACTAACCTTCTTAAGACTCGTGTGTGGAGGATAAAACTTCAATCTTTTTAAAAAGGCAACCGGACCCTCAATACATAGAAGTCTCGAACTTAATGTTTTTTGCGGGTAGGGAGAGAGAGTTGCCTACCGGACTCGTGATAGGGGATGCCAAAATGTTCATAGGCCAATTCGGTTGCCTTCCTTCCGTTCTGAGTCCTCGCCACAAAGCCAATCTTTAAGAGAAAAGGCTCCACCATATCAACCAACGTATCGGCCTCCTCCTGAAGGGTTGCGGCGATCGCTTCCAGGCCCACTGGCCCTCCCTTATAGTAACGGATGATCGTCTCGAGAAACCTTCTATCGAGGCTGGTCAGACCCATCTCATCCACTCCTTCAAGGCGAAGCGCTTCATCCGTGATCTCTTTAGTGATCTTACCTTGACCTCGAATCTCTGCATAATCCCTTACCCTCTTGAGAAGGCGATTCGAAATCCTTGGAGTTCCTCTCGAACGTTTGGCAATCTCTTCTGTTCCCTCCTGATCAATAAGCACACCTAAAAGGGCAGCAGAGCGTTTGACCACCCGGTTCAATTCCTCGACAGAATAGAAATCGAGGTTTCTCAAGATTCCAAAGCGTTCCCGAAGGGGAGCTGAAAGGAGTCCTGCTCGTGTGGTGGCTCCCACAAGCGTGAACCGCTCCAATCGATAGCGGTGGCTTCGCGCATGGGCGCCCTTGTCAAAGATAAAGTCAATACAGAAATCCTCCATGGCAGGATAGAGAAATTCTTCCACCACTTTGGGAAGGCGGTGAATCTCATCAATGAAGAGGACATCGCCTTTCTCAAGGTGTGTGAGGATGCTGATCAGGTCTCCACCCTTTTCAATCGCTGGGCCTGAGGAAGTAATGATCCTCCCCCCCATCTCGGTCGCAATGATGTGGGCAAGGGTCGTCTTACCTAAACCCGGAGGGGAATGAAAGAGAATGTGATCCAGAGGCTCTCCCCGTTTTTTTGCCGCCTTGATCGCAATATCAAGGGTTTCAACCACCTGCCCCTGACCGATATACTCTGAAAGCCTTCTGGGCCTTAGATCGAGAAAGTCCTCAACCTCAGAAGGGGTTTCCCCAGGTCTTGGCTTCGTATCCACCTCTTTCTTTTCTTCAGACTTCTTCATCCCTCATCCCCAAGATTTTCAATCTGTAATCTCAAATCCGAGATCTGACATTTTGTTAACTAACCACCTTTCTGTCCCCGATAGACCTCTTCAAAGAGTTCCTCGGGCGTTGAGATATTGGGGTTCCTCAACATGGCTTCCTGAACCATTCTTTGTGCCTCACTCATCTTGTGGCCAAGGTCTTTCACCAGCACCTCCTCCACCTGTTTCTTGATATCCAATACTTCAGTCTCAACTGGAATCTGATCCTCTCTCAGCAGTGCAAACTTCCCAACCTTTCCATGAAGCGTAGCGATAATCTTTTCCGCCGTTCTTTTTCCGATTCCCTTCAGACCCTCGAGTGTCTTTGAATCCCTCTCCTCAATGGCTCTCGCAATTTTGGGAATAGGTTGGATAAGAGCTTTTACGGCCGTAAGTGGACCAATGTCCTCAACGGTGATAAACTTTTCGAAGAATTCCTTCTCCGGTTCATAGTTGAAACCGATGAGGATCGGCTTGGGCTGCCTTTCGGTCTGTTGGTAATGGATGAAGAGTTTCACGATCTCTCCCTCTTCCCCTGCCTTTTTGGGATTAAACGTTTTTCTCACAATGGCAGGGAGAAGGACCTCATAACCCACCCCATTTGCCAGAATAACGACCCGATCTTCCTCCTTTTTCAATAATTTCCCTTCGATGTAACGAATCATGGGAATCTCTCTAACCATAACCCACCTTAACCCCTCCTCTTTTCCCCTTACCTTAAGGAGAGGTTCTCCCCCTCTTGGGTTAAGAGGGGAGAAGGGGGAGTTAAGGTATATTACCATTTAAATTTACTCATTCGAGAAAGTCCAGTAAGGGCAAGGGCAAGGGCATCGCCGGCATGGCTTGAGCCGAGCGATCCCTCAATCTTAAGAAATTGCCGAATCGCCCTCTCCATCTGTTTCTTATCAGCCCGACCGCTTCCAGTCAGGGCACTCTTAACTTCTGTTGGCTTAACTTCAACAACAGGAACCTGCATCTCTTCGGCCGCAAGATAGATGACCCCTCGAACCTCTCCAAGCCGAATGGCCGCCTTGGGAAATTGTTTCAGCACAAAGACCTCCTCAACCACAAGGAGGCCTGGCTCCCACTTTTTAAAGAGCGCTTTGATCCCATCATAGATGATTTTTAGGCGGAGTGCTAAAGGAGATCCGGCTTCTGTCCGAATGGCCCCCCAATCACAGGCTTTCCCGCCCCGGGAAAGAGCCTCCACCACCCCAAACCCCGTCATTGCCAATCCTGGGTCAATTCCGATTGCTCTCACAGGAAGACTTTCTCCAGATGTAAAAAAAGCCACCCTTCTCTTCAGTCATGAGCCGGTGGCTTTTCAGCAGAACCAATATTGCCTTTTAGTGGTGTGCCCCATAAATAGAAAGAGGTTTGAAAATGATTAATTCCGAAAAAATCAGGTATCCAACTGTTATTAAATTACAGCTTTAATTCTATGGTGCACCACTAAGCACTGAGACGTTCCATCTCTTCGTCAGCAATATCAAAATTGGCATAGACTTTTTGGACATCATCAGCATCCTCAAGTCCCTCCATCAGCTTGAGCATCTGTTCGGCGTCCTTGCCAGTCAAACGGATGGTGCTCTGAGGAATCATGGTCACTTCGGCATAGTTCAGTTTGAAACCCGCTTCTTCAATCCTCTTCTTTACAGCCTCAAAATTGGTTGAATCTGTGGTGACTTCGAAATCTTTGCCTGTATCTTTAACATCGAGAGCTCCTGCGTCCAGAGCGATCTCAATCAGCTTGTCCTCCTCCACACCAGCTTTATCCAGTAAGATCAACCCCTTCTTCTCAAACATCCACGAAACGCAACCGGTCTCACCCAGGCTTCCGTTGTGTTTGGAAAAGATATGGCGCACCTCTGCGACAGTCCGGTTTTTATTGTCGGTCAGAACTTCAAGGATCATCGCCACACCACCAGGGCCATAACCTTCGTAAGTCAACTCTTCGTAATTGACGCCTTCCAGCTCTCCAGTCCCTTTCTTGATGGCTCTTTCAATATTGTCTTTCGGCATATTCTCTGCCTTTGCGGCGAGGACTGCCGATCGAAGTCTTGGATTGGCATTGATATCCCCGCCTCCGAATCGAGCAGCGACCATGATTTCCCGAATGATCTTGGTGAAGATCTTCCCCCGTTTGGCATCAGCTGCGCCCTTCTTTCTTTTAATCGTGCTCCACTTCGAATGTCCTGACATCGCTTCCTCAAATGTAGAAGATGGAAAGTGGCAGGTCAGTAATTTAAACCACTTTCTACTTTCCGCTCTCCACGTTCAAAAAATGGTGGGCACTACTGGATTTGAACCAGTGACCTCCTGCGTGTGAAGCAGGCGTTCTCCCCCTGAACTAAGTGCCCATTGGTTAAATTCGTTTGAATTATTATTGAACCTTTCTCAAAAGTCAACCCCCATAAACTTACCCAAGGTATCTTTCCAGCATCATCCATTGGAGAGTATCAATGGGCCGTTTGGCCCCCTTCTCCTTCTGTAAGGCGCGGATGCCACACAGGATGCAAACCAGAAGAGAATCAGCCCTCTCTAAGAACTTCATATCTCTCATAGCGGGGTTTCCCACGAGCTTGGTTCTCAGGCTTCGTACAAATTGATATAGATCGAGATAGGCCGAGAAATAGGGGTTAGTTTCCTTTGGGCCAGATTTTGGATCGAGGTTTTTTCTTACCCCTTTCTCCAAGGCATTGGACCACTTCGATAGCCTCTCCTCCTCAACCTCCTTTCTCAATATCCCCACGATGTCGGTATGTTCAATATTCCATATCGTCAGCTCATCCATGAGCTGTTCATACGTTTTATCCTCCCTACCGATCGGAGGCTCACTTTCTCCTCCCCTTCTCTGTGCCCCTCCTTTTAAAAGTGTAAAGATTTTCAAAATGGGTCTCCCTATACGAAACACTTGTAATATGGATGAAACTATTTTATAGTTCAGCCCGTTAGATTGGACAGTCGTCACGAAGAGAAAAAAAGGATAAGTTCTAACGGAGTGAATGTTAACATTCTAACAGACCTGAAAAAATGAATCAATTTATTTTTTAGAAAAAAATGTTGACAAAAGAGGACAACCGAATAATAATACAGTGCCGCCGCCCGAAGGC
This sequence comes from uncultured Pseudomonadota bacterium, assembly GCA_937124575.1. Lineage (GTDB taxonomy): Bacteria > Desulfobacterota > BSN033 > BSN033 > UBA1163 > RBG-16-49-23. The sequence continues at coordinate 15,800 of CAKZKY010000473.1, forward strand.
GAAGGAGTTGTTTAAAATCCAGTCGAAATCTTAAAAATTCGGTAATCGGATCGTTCTCGATGGACATCAAACGAAATTATTACGAAGATATCGAACTTTTCAAAAGCAATACGATCCTTGTCTGGTCCATTCTCTTTCTCATCTTCTTAGCCATTCTGCCCTGGCTGATCACAAAGTATCATCCCCTTGGATTATCCATTTATATAGTAAATCTCATTACGGTCCATGCGATTGTGGCCATTGGTCTCAATATTCTCGTCGGATATACAGGCCAGATCTCCATGGGACATGCAGGGTTCTTTGCCATTGGTGCCTTTACAGCGGTCATCCTCGTTTCAAACTGGAGCTTTCCCCTTTTTATTGCTCTTCCGATTGCAGGATTCATCACATCCATATT
>CAKZKY010000474.1 GCA_937124575.1 uncultured Pseudomonadota bacterium
CGACAACAGCTTGGGCAGTGCGGCCTTCAGGCGTCGGAACGCCTGGCCGCGATGGCTGATTCTGTGTTTCTCTTCCGGTTCCAGTTCGGCGCAGGTTCGTCCCAACGCTGGCACGATGAAAACCGGGTCGTAGCCGAAGCCGTTGGTTCCGCGGGGCGCCTGGGCGATAAAACCTTCGATGCTGCCCGTTGTCGTGGTCAGGAGTTTTTTGCCACAATTAACTAACTCTTTTGCGAGTCGAAACATTAACGTAGTCTTTCCACCTGCTCCCACTAAAGTTACGATCTCTTTATTCTTAATATCAAGAGCCTCTGTCAATGACAATCCCTGTTTCATTTTCTTTTCTCTTTTATCCTAATGTATAGGCTATCTATTAAACCAGTAAAGAATAGCCTCCAGCACTCCACCCCCTATAGCCCTTGCCTTATCTGAGATAGTAAAACAATAATCCACCTTTCCTCTGGGATCTACATCACCCACTTTCATCCCCTTTTTGACCTCTGTTCCTTCCCTCAACAAGCCTCTTATCACTCCACTGATTTCAGTTATAATTGGATAATTATCGACCACGGCTACAACTGTACCTTTAGTCACCCTTTCACCAATGGATTTTTGTGGCTTAAAAATCCCTCCTTTCATTGTTCTCAAAACCCTTTCAACGGAATATCCACTAATTTCTCCTGGAATGCCTGTGTCAGGTTCAGCCCTACCATTGAGAATGACCTTTCCAAGATCATGACCTCTATTCGTTTCTATCACTATTCTCACATCTTTGCCTGCAGTAAAACCTGGACCAAGACCAATGACAAGTGGGGCATCATCGATCTTCGTTCCTAAATTTTTCTTTGCCATGATTGCATCTATGTAAATATCCGGTTTTAAAAAATCTTTTGTTTCCTTTCCCTCAGGATCAATCAATATCGGAATTTTACCCTCTTTCCATATGGATTTAATCTGGTATGGATGAGAGATAAATTTCGCTCTTACCCCCTCAACCTCTTTCTCCCCTTCGTAAATGGCCTCACAAAAAGAGACCTCTCTTCTTACTGCAAGAGGATTAGCTATTTCCAACATACAAATCTTAAAATGAGATTGATATAGTCTTTTTTTTTTTTTAATGATACGGCGACCACCGAGATCTACACTCTTTCCCTACACGACGCTCTTCCGATC
>CAKZKY010000475.1 GCA_937124575.1 uncultured Pseudomonadota bacterium
TTTTTCAAATCAAATTCTGACACGGAAGTCATTCTTCATGCCTACGAAGAATGGGATGTGAATTGTTTGAACACTTTCAGGGGGATGTTTGCCTTTGGGATATGGGACGCACGACGAAGACGGCTCTTTTTAGCCCGTGACCGGTTGGGGAAAAAGCCCCTGGTTTATTATTTCAAAAATGGGCGATTTATCTTTGGTTCAGAAATCAAAGCTCTTCTCCAAGATCCGAAAGTGGAAAGAAAGGTCAATATCTCTGCCCTCCACCACTATCTCACCTATCAATATGTCCCCTCTCCAGATTCCATCTTCGAGGGGATTCAAAAGCTTCCTCCGGCTCACTATCTTCTTTATGACCTTTCAGGGGAGATAAAAATTGAGCGATATTGGAAGCTCGAATTTTCTCAAAACCCTGACACCAATCAAAATGAAATTGAATTATGCCAACACATTCGAACCTGCCTTGAAGAATCGGTCAAGCTTCGGCTCATCAGCGATGTCCCCTTGGGTACCTTTCTGAGCGGAGGGGTTGATTCGAGCATTGTTGTTGGACTGATGTCGAAGCTCAGCGATAAACCTGTTAAAACCTTTTCCATCGGATTTGAAGAGAAGGAATTTGACGAACTTGATTACGCAAGAATCGTGGCAGCCCATTTTAAGACAGAACATCACGAGTTCATCGTAAAACCAGATGCCATTGAGATATTGCCAAAGCTTGTCTGGTATTATAATGAACCCTTTGCCGATTCATCGGCCATTCCCACCTATTATGTAGCAAAAATGACCAAAGATTATGTGAAGGTTGTCCTGACGGGTGATGCAGGAGATGAGAATTTTGCAGGCTACTACCGCTATCTTCGAAGCAAATATGTCCTATGGTTCACTCGGTTACCAGATAAATTTAGAATCCTATTGCCTTTTTTTTTAAGGACCCTTTCAAATTTACCATGGAGAAGAAAGACCTTAAACCGTTTGGCTGATTTTATTGAGATGTTAACTTCACATCAGGGAAGAAATTATGTGGAGCAGATTAAAATTTTCAATGCAAAAGAGAAAGAGACCCTTTACACTAAAGATTTTTTAGAACAGATAGAGCCAATTGATCCATTAAAATATTTAATTGATAAATATGAAGAAGCAGGAGGGAAGCACTTTTTAGAGAAGTTGCTTTATCTTGATATAGTGACCTATCTTCCAGAAGACCTGCTGGTAAAAACGGACATTGCCACGATGGCTAACTCCATAGAAGCACGGGTCCCTTTTCTTGATCATCGCTTTATGGAAGAGGTAGCAAAAATCCCTTATGACCTGAAATTAAAGGGGTTTAAAACAAAATATATTCTTAAAAAGACGTTTTCGAATATGCTTCCAGAGGCGATTCTAAAAAGGAAAAAAATGGGATTTGGGGTTCCGGTTGCGAGATGGTTTAGAAACGAGTTGAAGGATTATATTTTTGAAGTCCTTTTGGATTCCAAAACATTAAATCGAGGTTACTTTAAGCGGGAGGGAATTGAGCGTTTGCTAAATGAGCATATCGCGTCAAAGTACGATCATTCGGCTAAGATTTGGGCACTCCTTTTTTTGGAAATATGGTTCCGAGTTTTTATGGATGAAAAAGAGATCGGTTTTACTCCAACGGTGTAAAAAGATGAGTCTGCGGGAGCAAAATAGATCATCGAAGTTCATTAAAGGCTGTTTATTGATCGCCTTTTTGATAGGAGCGCTTTACATCAATTCCCTCCAGAACCAGTTTAC
>CAKZKY010000476.1 GCA_937124575.1 uncultured Pseudomonadota bacterium
TGAAATGTTCCTCTTCTTCCTTGAGAAGTTCTTCAAAAATCCCTTTTGAGATATGATCCTTTTCGGCTGCACAAACCACAGAGGCATCGTTATACATCTTAATCGCTTCTGCCTCAAGCGCCATATTGGTTTTGAGCATCTCTATAATCTCCTGCCCCTTTTTGGCAATACCATCTGGCTTGGAGGTGGGCTCACCCTTCAGGAAGAGAATCCTCTCAGCCAATTTCTCGGCATGCTTCATCTCTTGAATCCCAATTTCCTTAAACTTCGTAGCCAGCTTTCCAAATTCCTGATCTTCCAGTTCATAATGCTGGGCCATATACTGAGTGATTGCATGCAATTCTCTCGACCGCGCCGCATTCAATAGATCAATTACCTTCTTGCTCATACGTCCTCCTTTCCAATATATGATTGATATATTTTATAACACTGAACTCAATGTTAAACAAGCAAATTTTTCATACATAAAAATATTGCTAAAATGTTCACAATTTTATGATGTCCCCTAAGCGTTCCGATCCTTATTTTAAACTTGATGATAAGTATATCAACGCCGAACGACCTTATCCTATTTCTACTCTTATGGGAACCTCTAATAATTTCAAATTTGTCACTCCTGTAAAAACCGAAGTCCAGTCCTCTCAGTCCCGCCAAAGGCGGGACTGGATTCCGGCTGGAGTTTATCCCGATGAAGATCGGGGCCGGAATGACATTTTTAAGGTTTTCTTATGATTTAGAACGTGACGGTTAGGCGCATCCCTCATTTGTTTGATATGGTTTTGGGTCAGCGAACCGTTTTTGCGATGATCTTCGCTACTTCATCGTCAGACGCCAACATCACTTCCGCCACTTCGGAAGGCATCATCTTTACGAAGGCGCCCGTATTCATTCGGGCAATAAACACCTTCCCGTCAGATGTCTGGTAGATGCTCACTCGACAGGGCATGAAAGCAGAAATAGGACGATATTCGTCTTTGCCCAGGATTCTGGCACTGTACTTGCCGCTGCAGATATCGAGGATCACCACAGGATGCAGAGTAAAGCCACGCTCGGAAAGCACCCCTGCCATGTTGTTAGCATTGAGTACACTCCAACCCGCCTTGCTCACTTCTTCCTTGAAAATCTTAAGTGTCTCAGAAAACGATTTTTTACTCTGTGCAACCTGAACCAGTTGAGGCTGATCACCCGCGGTGCCCTGGGCAATAGCATGGCCGGAAAACATCCAGACCATAAAAGACAACATCAGACCGGCGATCATCAGAACGTAGAATCTGCTTTTGTGGTTTGACAATATGATTTCATTATTCATGAAAACCCCTCCTCTCCTATGGTTTGGTTATTACGTCACATTTTTCAAATGACGACCTTCACGTTTAGCGCGATCGATAAATTCCGCCGTCAAGACCTACGGGTTTTCACCGGGGCCGGAAACCTTACCGGACAAAAATACCGCATCCTCTCCTCAAGAACCACAATCGCCTGTTGAATCATGGAAGGCCCGTTCCTTTCCCCTTCAGGCTTTCACCGCTCATGGACATCACGGGGTATCTCTTTTATCAACAACCCAGGCATCACATAAGCTCCGATACTCATTTTCTATAATTATACACTCGCCCTGCTCTTATGTCCATTTTCTGCGTCATTGAAGAAAATGGGCTTACATCTTCCTTTATCTGATTTTCTTATCGCCGCCATCCCCATTAAAAACGACCTATCAGTCTTCACCCTTGAAAACCACTTTACCCAAATCCCCAAATTAAAAACTAAAAAAAATATTTGAAATTTCCTAAATAATTTTTCATGGCCACCTGGCCTTCCACAAAACATGAAAATGGATCAATTAACGTATTGATGTAGAGGTCCCGCTGGAGCGGGATGGTCGCCTGATCAAGGAGCCTACAGAGGGGCTCCCCTACATTTTGAAGTTGAAAGTCTATTTTCTACGTAATTGCCTCCCCCTTCAAGGGGGAGGTTGGGAGGGGGATGGGGCGCTAATTCCTTAAGAACCTCGTTGTCCCATCCCCACCCTATCCCTCCCCTTGAAGAGACTGTGTCACAATGGGGAGGGTGAGGGGTAAGAATTTTTTAGCATAACGAATGAAAAAACTCTACCTGTCTCCA
>CAKZKY010000477.1 GCA_937124575.1 uncultured Pseudomonadota bacterium
TTTGTGGTATTGCGCTTCCCAAGGGATTGGTCGAATCCTCAAAATTGGAAGACCCAATTTTCACTCCTTCCACCAAAGCGGAACAGGGTCTGCACGACGAAAACATCACCTTCGAAAAGATGGAACAGATCGTTGGAAAAGACCTGGCCCAACAGATGAGAACCACCTCGATCGAAGTCTATAAAAGGGCGAGGGATTATGCAGAACAGAGGGGAATTTTGATCGCGGACACAAAGATGGAATTCGGGATCAAAGAGGGAAAGTTGATTCTGATTGATGAACTTCTAACACCGGATTCCTCACGGTTCTGGCCAAAAGATGGATATCGTCCAGGAGGTTCTCAAAAAAGCTTTGATAAGCAGTTTTTGAGGGATTACCTCATCTCCATTCAGTGGAATAAGACGCCTCCGGCTCCCCAGTTGCCCCAGGAGATCATTGATAAGACGAGAGAGAAATACCTGGAAGCCTACGAAAGATTGATCGGTAAACCCCTTTAATGGATCTTCCGTTGAGTGTCCATTTCATTTGTGACCCCACTCTTTGAAGCGATTGGTTGACAGAGAGGAGAAGGGAGAGGTATGATTTTAATGGAGCGTTGGTATGGATGAGATCGTTTATCACGAGACTCCAAACCTGAATCGCCCTTTCCTGATTGCGGGCTTTGAGGGATGGCCGAATGCGGCAGAGGTCTCCTCTTTTTCACTCCAACATCTGTTGGAAAATCTGAAAGCCAAGAGGTTTGCTTCCATCCCGACAGAGAATTTCTGTCAGATGTCTTTGAACCGTCCCACAGCGTTTATCAAAGATGGAAGGCTGATCGAATTAAACCTTCCCGGAAACTATTTTTATTATTCAAGAGAACCGGGCGGAAAAGACCTGATCCTTTTTTTAGGCGTGGAACCCCATTATCGCTGGAATCTCTTCGTCAAACTCTTCCTCAATCTTGCCCAGGAGTTCGATGTCCCCCAGATCTTTACGGTCGGTGGAACCTATGACTATATTCCCCATACCTACCCTACGGTGGTCAGTGCTCTGTTCAATCGAGAAGATTTAAGAGAGGAAGTTCTTGAGGCCGGACTGAACCTGACCGAATATGCGGGACCCATCAGCATTCATACTTTCCTCCTCGAAGCGGCAAGAAAGAGAGGATTGAAGGCCGTCAGCCTCTGGGGCCATGCCCCGCAGTATCTGCAGGCGCGCAACATCAAAGTGGCCTATGGCGTTTTGAAGAAATTGAACGCTCTGATGAAGACGGGGATAGACCTCTCCACACTGAAAAGCGCCAGTGACTCTTTTGACCAGCAGGTGAACAATCTCATTCAACAGGATCCCAAACTTCAGGAAGTGATCGAAAAGCTGGAAGAGACTTATCGGAAGTCAGAAGACCTTTTTCCTTTTGGAAAGAGAGAAGAACCCAAAGAGGATAATGTCATCTACATTCAAGCCTTTCTGAAGAGACAGGAGGATGAGGAGAAGAGAGAGAATTAGCCTGAGAGAGAGGGGTCAAAGGGGTTGGTCGAGGAGGCGGATGAGTTCTTTGAGATGTTTTAAGATCCGTTTGGGTCTCCTTTGTGAAAGTTCCTCGCGGGAATGAAACCCCGTTGTGAGGGCATAGACATCGACCCCTGCCTCTTTTCCCGTCTCGATATCGGTCAGCGTATCTCCGACAAAAATGACTTCCTCCGGTCGAAGCTCCATCTCCTTTAAGACCGCATGGATCATATCCGGATAAGGTTTGTTTCGAGACACATCTCCCGCACCGATCACCGATTTAAAGTAGGAAGAGACTCCGAGATGGTTGAGGGCCAATCTCGAAAAGCGGCCATACTTATTGGAAGCTACCCCAAGCCTCACTCCCCTCTGGTGAAGGGTGTCGAGAACCTCCTTTGCTCCATCGAGAAAATGGGTATGATGGAGATAGACCTCCTCGTATTTCTTTCGCATGATGGGAATCTTTTCCTGGGTTTCTTCCGGTGAGAAGAACTGCTGGAGCGTTGATTCGAGATCGGCCTTCAGATAGTGACGCAGCTCATTGTAGGGGAATATCTCTCTTTTCGATTGTTGAAAGACCTCCTTCAGCCCCAAGTAGATCGCCTCGTAAGCTTCGATGAGCGTTCCGTCGAGATCGAAGATGACCCCGTGAATCCGCTTCTGGAGGTCAGCCAGGATATCGCTGAAATTTTGGAAAGGGTGGCAAGGGATCTCCTGCTCGATACAGTAGGAATAAAGGGAGTCTTTGGCAAAGACAAGGTCTGATTCTCGGGCAGCACACCGGTCGGAAAGGCCATTGCCCACAAAGTAGATCCTCTCGTATTGCTGACGATGGAGCTGAACGATCCGTCGTTTACAGGTTCCGCAAAGACCACAGGCCTCGTTCATATGGGGAAAGGAGATTTCGGGTTGGCCGTCAACCGAAATGCGGGTTAAATTGGCATAGAAGGGGATTTCGGTCAGGTGATGGATTTGGAGGATGATCCAGATGTAGAAATCGAGACCGTCGCTCACGATCTTTACGTCAATATCATTTTCGCGGCAGTATTGATAGAAGGATTTGAAATGTGCATCGAGATGAGCCTGTTCACGGATAAAACGGAGGATGTCCCCTTTCTCGCCCCTAAATATCTTAGCAATACGGGAATAGGCCTCCTTGGAACCGATCTTGCCTTCACAGAAGTCCTGATCGATGAGACGCCACTCCTCACCGGCAAAATGGTTGACCAGGGCATAGCCCATGTCCCGGATGCTGATCGTTCCGTCAAAGTCACATAAAATGAGTTTTTTCATAAAATTTACTTCTATCCCACATTCCGAAATCCGAAATTTCAATTCAATCGTCCCATCCGATCAACCTCTTCTTGCCCACCGGAAGTTTAAACTTTTCTTTCAATCGCCGGGTAACAAGGTCCGGTACCAGCCCCTCCACAGTCCCTCCCAGCTTGGCCACCTCCTTGATCGTGCGGGAAGAGACAAAGAAATAGTCCTTGCTCGTCATCATGAAGAGCGTATCGAGATGAGGGCTGAGACTCCGATTCATGGAGGCCATGTGAAATTCATATTCGAAATCGGAAGTCGCCCGAAGTCCTCTCAGCAACACTTTGGCATTGGTCTTTTCAACGTATGTGACAAGAAGGCCCTTGAAAGAATCAACAATGACACGGGGAGTATCCTTAAAGATCGTTTTTGCCATCTCCAATCGCTCTTCCACCGTGAAGAGGGATTTCTTCTCGGCATCATGAGCAATGGCAAGGATCACGTTATCAAAAATCTCGAGGGCCCTTTCCACAATATCGATGTGACCATAGGTGAGAGGATCAAAAGAGCCTGGATAGATGGCTACCTTTCCCATATCGTTTTTCTCTCCTTTCTTCATATCTTCCATCTCATTACCCCCCTGCCTGTAAGATGGAAATAATCGTATCCCCCATCCTCTTCTGTTTGATGATCGTCCATCTCCCTGTTTTCTGGGGAAGGGGTTCACGACGGCCATGTTCGATCACTAAAACCGTTCCTTCGTGATAAATGGGATGTTCATCCATTTTTAGAAGCGTTCGTTGAATCCATCCTTTTTCGTAAGGAGGATCCATCAGAATGAGGTCAACGGACTCCCCTCTTGCCTTTAGAAGGGTGATGGCCCGGTTGACCTCTTTAGGGATGATCTCTGCTTGACATGGAAAACCGCATTGCAAGAGGTTTTTCTCAATCAGTCTCAAGGCTCCTTTGGCCCTCTCGACGAAGAAGGTCTTTTTTGCGCCACGGCTCAAGGCTTCAATCCCAAGACTGCCGGTTCCCGCAAAGAGGTCAAGAACGACCTTTCCTTGTACTTCGTCTCCAAGGATGTTGAAAATGGACTCCTTAACCCGATCCGAAGTTGGGCGAAGGGAGTGTCCCTTGGGCGTAGCTAACCTCCTGCCTCTTGATGTTCCGCTGATGATCCGCATCTTTCTAAAAATTCGAAATTCGAATATCGAGTTTCGAAACAGATTTGAACCGTTAAGTCCCAAACGTTTTAAAGTGATTTCTTTTGAAACTTTGAAATTTTGTCATTTGAGATGGTTTCAAATTGGTCCTGCTGGACGCTTCGCCCGAATATCATATTTCGGATCTGA
>CAKZKY010000478.1 GCA_937124575.1 uncultured Pseudomonadota bacterium
GGTTACGAAGCCCGTTTCTTAATTTAGTAAAGCACTACATCACAGATAAACGTTGCCTTTAATTAACGATACGGGCATCGTTACCATTACCGTTTAACGGAAAGCCTATTTAAATGAAGATGAAAGGTTTCTTTAAAGTTCAAACACCCCAGCAACTTTATCAGAGAATAAATCGTTTCAAACCCCTCTCCACTGAAACGGTCTTTCTCGAGGAATCCCTCCATCGTGTCCTTTCCGAGGATGTCATCTCTCCAGCTAACCTCCCTGAATTTCCACGCTCCACGGTTGACGGATTTGCCTTAAAGGCGAAGGATACCTATGGGGCTTCTGAGAAGAATCCTGTCCTCTTACAGATCGTTGCAGAGATTCAAATGGGGCAGATATCGGAGATCACGATTAAAGATGGGGAGGCCGTTAAAATCGCCACTGGAGGAATGGTTCCAAACGGGGCAGACGCTGTGGAAATGGTCGAATATACAGAATGGGTAGATGGCCAAACCATTCACGCCTTTAAAACCCTTTCGCCCCTCGAAAATGTGATCCAGGCTGGTGAAGATATCAGAGCAGGAGAGATTGTCCTTAAGAAGGGATGCCTCCTTCGCTCGCAGGAATTAGGCCTTCTGGCTGCCATCGGCAGAACAGAGGTCAGAGTATTCCTGAGACCAAAGGTTGGGATCATCTCTTCAGGGGACGAAATTGTTCCTGTCGAACAAACTCCTTCATCAGGAGAGGTGAGAGATATCAATCGTCATACCATCGCTTCCATGGTAAAGGAAACAGGAGGGGTTCCCCTTTTCTTGGGAATTGCAAAAGATCGTTTTGACGATCTCAGGGAGAAGATGGAATGGGGACTTCGGGAGTCGGACATGGTGGTCATCACAGGGGGAAGCTCGGTGGGAACCCTCGACCTTGTAAGCGAAGTCATCCAATCTTTTTCCAAAACAGAGATTCTGGTTCATGGCCTTTCGATCAGGCCAGGTAAGCCCACACTTCTTGCAGAGATCGAGGGAAAACCTTTCTTAGGACTTCCTGGACACCCTGTCTCGGCAATGGTCATCTTCCATCTCTTCGGAAAGCCAATCCTTAAGATTCTCTCAGGCATTTCGAATAAAACTGAATCAACTATAAGGTTAAGAGCCAAGGCCAGTCGAAATATCCCTTCCATAGCAGGAAGAGAAGATTATGTGAGAGTAAAATTGGAAGAGAAGGACGGGATTCTCTGGGCTCACCCCATTTTCGGAAAATCCGGAACCATCTTCCACCTGGTTCAGGCCGATGGTTTGATGAAGATTGGAATCGATGAAGAAGGATTAGAAGAAGGGGAAGAAGGCGAAGTGATCCTTATTTAATTTCAAATGTCAAACTCCAAATTTTTACATTTGAATTTTGAAATTCCTTTGGTCTTTGCCGTTTGGTATTGAAGTTTTTATGAAACGTAAGATCTATCTCAAGAAGAAATCTTTGGATGAAGCGAAGGCCATTGCTTCCAATCTGGCTTCCTTAATCCGTTTGGGCGCAGAGACAGCTCCTGTGGAACAAGCCCTGGGGAGGGTAACGGCGATGCCAATCTTCGCAAAAATTTCTTCCCCTCCCTTTCACTGTGCGGCCATGGATGGCATTGCCGTAAAAGCAGAATCTACCTATGGGGCCACTGAAGATTCCCCCAAAGTGCTTATCGTTGGCAAGGAAGCCTTTTGGGTCAATACAGGTCACCCAATCCCTTCGGAAGCAAATGCAGTGATCATGATTGAAGAAGTTCATCAAATCGATTCTCAAAAAGTGGAGATCCGAAAAGCTGCTTACCCCTGGCAGCATGTGAGGGCGATCGGTGAAGACATCGTTGCAACCGAGATGGTCTTCCCTGAGAATCATCAAATCACACCCTATGATATCGGAGCCTTATTGGCGAGCGGTAATAGAGAGATCCGTGTGAAGCGAAGACCGAGGGTCCTGATCCTTCCTACCGGATCAGAGCTGATCGAACCCGGCGAAGTGAACCCTTCAGTGCCACTCTCCAAAATCATCGAGTCTAACTCCTATGTCTTAAGCAATCTGGTCTTCGAAGATGGAGGCGAACCCATTCGGCACCCCATTGTCAAGGACGATTTTGAGAAGATCAGAGAAGCCTTGGTTTCGAATCGAGAGGAGGCTGACCTCATTCTGATCATCGCGGGCTCCTCTGCAGGCTCGGAAGACTATACCCACGCCATCATTGAAGAAGCAGGCGAGGTCTATATCCATGGTATCTCCATGATGCCTGGAAAACCAGCCCTGATGGGAAGATTCAGAGACCGTCCTATCATCGGGATTCCAGGATACCCTGTTTCAGCCATCATAGCCTATGAAGAATTGGTAAGGCCACTGATATATCAGGTACTTCATTTAAAGAAGCCTGAAAGAATCAAAGTCAGAGCTTTTCCAACCCGAAAGATCCCATCCAAATTGGGAACCGAAGAATTCTTAAGAGTAAAGGTTGGAAGGGTGGGAGAAAAATTCTATGCGACTCCCCTTCCCCGCGGTGCTGGAATCATCACCTCTTTGACAAAGGGAGATGGCATCCTTCGAATTCCCACTTACTCGGAGGGGCTGGAGGAGAATCAAGAAACAGAACTGGAACTTCTCAAACCTCTTGAAGAAGTCCTTCGAACCATCGTCATGGTAGGAAGCCATGACCTGACTCTTGATCTTTTGGCCAATCTTCTTGGTAAATATTATCCACCCATCTTTCTCTCTTCCCACTCTGTGGGAAGCCTTGGGGGAATCCTTGCATTAAAGAGGGGAATCTGCCATATAGCAGGCCTCCACCTCCTCGATCCAGATTCAGGCCAATACAATATTCCCTATATCCAGAACTACTTAGAGGGAGTCGATGTCAAAGTCTTTACCCTTATGCATCGGGAACAGGGTTTAATCGTCCAGCATCAAAACCCGAAAGGGATTAAGGGGCTGGTTGATCTTCTCCGTGAGGATATATCCTTTATCAATCGTCAAAAAGGATCCGGTACGAGGGTTCTCCTCGATAAGGAACTCAGAGACCTTTCTATCGATCCGAGCCAGATCAGAGGTTATGAAAATGAGGAGTTTACACATATGGCTATCGCCTCATTGGTCGCTAGCGGCAGGGTGGATGCTGGATTGGGGATTCTATCTGCGGCAAAGGCGATGGATCTCGATTTTATTCCTGTTGCAAAGGAACGTTACGATCTGGTTATTCCATCCTTATACTTTGGAGACGAAAAAATAGAGAAATTGATCGCAACCATTCGCTCCAAAGAGTTTAAAGAACAAGTTCTCCATTTAGGAGGTTATGATGTATCGAAGACTGGAGAAGAAATACGAATAACCAAGCACCAATATAATAACACCCCCCAACCCCCTCTTAAATTAAGAGGGGGAGAGGGGGAGTTATAATTTGGAATTTCTAAATTTTATGCTACTCGACCTTTACAAACGCATCATTAATTACCTTCGCATTTCGGTGACTGACCGGTGTAATCTCCGCTGTCGCTACTGCATGCCAGAGCAGGGACTTCCTCTCACCCCGCACGATGAAATCCTCACCTATGAGGAGATCTTGCGGCTCGTCCGTGTCTTTGTGAAAGAAGGGATTTCAAAGATTCGATTGACCGGTGGGGAACCCCTTGTAAGAAAAGGGATTGTTGATTTTATCTTTCAGCTTTCAAAGATCGAAGAGATCAAGGATTTGAGTCTGACGACCAATGGATTGCTTCTCAAAGATTTTGTCATGGACCTGAAACGGGCAGGACTTAAGAGGATCAACATCAGCCTCGATACACTTAACCGCGATAAATTCTCACTGATCACAAGAAGAGATGGTTACGATCAGGTGTGGCAAGGGATCGAAGAGGCCATGAGGGTTTCCCTTTCGCCCATTAAAATCAATATGGTCGCCATCAAGGGTTTAAATGACGATGAAATCGAGTCCTTTGCCCTGCTCACCCTGCATCATCCAATCCATGTGAGGTATATCGAATACATGCCTTCTGGAAAAGGAGAGGAATGGAAAGAAGG
>CAKZKY010000479.1 GCA_937124575.1 uncultured Pseudomonadota bacterium
TTGGGATCGTCCGATGATAAATATTGATCTCCTCATTCCCCTTCAACCGATTCCAGATCATTAAGAGAAGAAGGGCTGTGCTGGTCGTCTTAATTCCACCACCTGTCGAGCCTGGAGAAGCTCCGATGAACATCAGAACGATGAGAAGCAGAAGGGTCGCATTGGTCAGAAGTCCAATGTCTACCGTATTAAATCCGCAGGTTCTCGGAGTAAGCGATTGAAAGAAAGAGACTAATATCTTATTCTGGATGGACATCTCCTTAAGGAGATGATTCCTTTCAAAGAAGTAGAAGAAGAAGGCGCCTGTGAGAATGAGAATAACCGTTGTCACAAGAACCATCCGGCTATGGATAGAGAGCTTTTTCTGATCCCCCTTGAGTTGTGAGAAGACTTCATACTGGACAATAAATCCGATTCCTCCGATGGCTAACAATCCCATGATGGTGAGGTTGACCCATAGGTCGCCCTGATATCTCACGAAACTGTCCGAAAAGAGAGAAAACCCGCAGTTGTTAAAAGCGGAAATGGCATGATAGATCGCTTGGTAGAATGCGGTCCCCACTGAAAAATCTTTTGAAAACCGGAGGAACAGGAGAATCGCTCCTATCGTTTCGAAGATGAATGTAAAGAGGAGTATCGATTTCAAAATGATGAAAAAATCTCTTCGACGCGTATGGAGAAACGTGGACTGAACAATCTCTCTTCCTTTAAACGAGATTCCTCGACCCATCAAGACGAAGAAGACCGTTGAAAAGGTGATGATTCCCAACCCTCCGATCTGAAAGAGGAAGATGGTGATCACCTGGCCAAGTAAGGAAAGGTCCTTTCCATTATCCACCACAACAAGACCTGTGACACAGACAGCTGAAGCGGAGGTGAAGAGTGCATCAATCAAACGGAGAGGCTCTTTTGAGGCCGAACATGGAAGAGAGAGCGCAACCGTGCCGATGAGGATGACACCTGCAAAACTGAGAATAAAGATTCTCGGAGGAGTGAGGCGCCGTGAAATGAGGTTCTTCAGCCGGATCGCTATCTTCATGACGGAGGTTGCCCCGTCCATACTAACAGGGCTAAAAGAACTTTACTGAAAACCTAGCCTTCTGTCAATAAGAAGAGAATGAGAGCTCTGAAAAACGGCCTTTCACTCCCTCATTAGAGATTGATGACCTTTTCCAGAAGTCTCGAGAACGGCCGACATCTCTTCCAACATCTTTTCTGATGGAAGGGTTGACTTCGAAGATTTCATTGATTAAGATTCATTCGGTTTAAACAATCCGACTCTGAGAAACCAATGGTCTTCTTATCAACCTTCGTCATCCTGTTCGGTTTCTGGATCTTCCTTTCGGGTATATTCGATATCTTCCATCTCTCGCTCGGAGTGATCTCGTGCAGTCTGGTCTCATGGATTTCGAGAGACCTCCTCTTCTCAGAAAAGAGAGTGGCGAAGAAGCACCTCATACAAATCTTTCGCTTCCTAAAATACCTGGTCTGGCTTCTCTATCAGATCGTCTTGGCCAATCTGCATGTCGCCTACCTGGTGCTTCACCCGAAAATGTATGCCTTGATCGATCCTCACATTCTTCGGTTCCGAGTGCACTTGAAGTCAGAACTTCCCCTGACCACCTTCGCCAACTCGATCACCCTGACTCCAGGCACGATCACCGTCCTCATTCAGAAGAACCATTTTTTTGTCCATTCGCTCAGCCAGAAAGTGGCAGATGACTTATTGACAGGAGAAATGGAAAAGAGGGTATCTCACATCTATGAGGAGGAATGAATTTGGAACGTTTCTTTCTCTTCATCAGCATCTTCATCGGACTTTTGGTCTTCCTATGCCTCTATCGCGTCGTGTTCGGGCCTGGGATCTTTAACCGTCTGATCGGTGCGAGCGTCATCGGAACGAAGACATTGACCCTTCTCGTGCTCATGGGGTTTATTTACAAACGGATCGATATGTTCGTGGACATTTCTCTGGTCTATGCCCTGCTCAATTTCATCGTCACAATTGCAGCCTCAAAATATTTTCTGAGAAAGGGGGCCACCAGGTAGATGGAATTCGTATCGATCTTTTTATTGCTGGCTGGAGCCTTCTTCTATTTTGCTGGAACGATTGGCTTTCTCCGTCTTCCGGATTTCTATTCCCGGATGCACGCCACTGGAAAGAGCGATACCTTGGGCACCCTTCTCTCCCTTCTTGGACTGGCGCTCTATGCAGGTTGGTCATTGACCAGCATAAAGATCCTCTTCATCGTCGTCTTCGTCTTTATCACCAGCCCGACCGCTACCCATGCGCTTCTTCGGGCAGCCTATGATTCGAAGATCCCACTCTGGACGAAAGACGGAAGAGACCTCAGGGAAGGAGAGGTTAAGGGAAGATAAGATGATCTGGCAGATTGACCTCATTCTATTGTCCTTCGTCTTCATCTGCGCCATTGCTTCGATCACGGTGAAGGACCTTTTGAGCTCAGCGATCATTTTCGGCGCCTATAGCTTCTTCATGTGCCTCCTCTGGACAGAGATGGGCGCCGTGGATGTGGCCTTCACCGAAGCCTCGGTCGGAGCCGGAGTGAGTACACTTTTCTTCATTGCCGCAATTCTGAAAACGACGAGGAGGAGCAAAGATTGAAACGGATCGCACTCATTGCCGTCTTTTTGACCGGCGCCCTTCTCATCTATGGCACGGTGGACTTTCCTGACTGGGGGGATCCGGAATCGCCGGCCAGCCGCCATGTCTCTCCAAGGTACATTGAAAAGACCGTGGAAGAGACAGCCACACCCAATATGGTCACCTCTGTCCTTGCAGATTATCGAGGCTATGACACCCTGGGAGAAACCACAGTCATCTTTACTGCTGGGATCGCCTGTATCCTTCTGATCCGGAGGTTGTCAAAGTGATCTCCCATTTTGACGATCTCATCATCCGAACAGTCTGTCGACTGCTCATCCCCTTCATCCAGCTCTTTGGCCTCTATGTCATTGCCCATGGCCACAGCAGCCCAGGAGGCGGCTTCCAGGGAGGTGTGATCCTGGGTGCAAGCTTCATCCTGCTCAGCCTCTCCCATGGCATTGAGGAATTGAGAAAAAGGATGAGAATTCGGACGATCCTTATCCTCACCAGTCTGGGCGTCATCATCTATGCCGGGATCGGGTTTGCCTGCCTCTTTTTAGGCGGAAAGTATCTCGACTATGGAAGACTCCATCTCGTCTTGCCAGTCGACTCTGTGGTGGCACGATCAATGGGAATTCTTGGGGTAGAAGTTGGAGTGGGGATCACAGTCATGGCGGTCATGGTCTCAATCTTTCTGGATCTCGCCGCCGAAGAGAAAGAGAAGAAGGAAGCAGAACAACATGGAATTCATCATCAGTAAATATAACTACTGGCTCTATATCAGCCTCATGATGATCGGCTTCTATGCGATGATCGGAAAAAAGAATCTGGTCAAAAAATTGATCGGGATGAATATCTTTCAAACCTCCATCATTCTCTACTTCATCTCCATCGGCTCGAAGAAGGGCGCAACCATTCCCATTGTGGCGCATGGTGAACCGGTTCTTCAAGCCAGCCAGTATATCAATCCCCTTCCCCATGTGTTGATGCTTACCGCCATCGTCGTCATGGTCTCCACCTTTGGCGTTGCCTTAGCCATTCTGTTGTTGATCCACCGGCGATACCATACCCTTGAGGAGGATGAAATCATAAGGTTACGAAGATGACCCCTTCTCCCTTTCCCATCCTCATCATCGCTGTTCCTTTAATCACGGCCTTCCTGGTCATCCCATTGGGTTGGCTCAAAAGGAGCCTCTGTTATCCTTTGATGATTTTAAGTCTCAGCCTCTCCACGCTCTCCGCTCTGGTGATCCTCATCCATCTCCTCTCTGATGGAACCCTCCATTACCGTCTCGGAGGCTGGCCACCTCCTTGGGGCATTGAATATGTGATTGACCATCTCAATGCCTTTGTCGCCCTCATCGTTTCGGTGATTAGCCTCTTAATAGGAATCTCTTCAAAGGAGATGGTGCAGAAGGATTTCCCAGAAAAGACCGTCTTCTTCTACTCTCTCTTTCTCCTTCAGGTCACCGGTCTTCTGGGAATCGTAGTCACCGGTGATCTCTTTAACCTCTATGTCTTTCTCGAGATCGCCTCCATTGCAGGTTATGCGCTCATTGCCATTGGTGAGGATGGAGCTCCTTTTGCCAGTTTCAATTATATGATCTATGGGACGATCGGCGCTTGCTTCTACCTGCTCGGTGTGGGCTACCTCTATATTGCCACGGGCTCCCTCAACATGACAGATCTTACCCAACTTCTGCCTAGCCTGACCTCATCGAAAGTCGTGCTTCTGGCCTTTGCTTTCTTCGTCGTCGGGATCGCCATCAAGATGGCGCTCTTTCCCCTTCATGTCTGGCTTCCAGATGCATACACCTATGCTCCTTCTGTCGTCAGCTCCCTTGTGGCTCCGCTCACAACAAAAGTGGGAGCCTATGTGTTGATTCGAATATTGCTCCATCTCTTTCCTCACTCCTTCTTCATCGAAACAATTCCAGCAGCCCTGCTCCTGCGCTGGGTCGCTGGCATTGCGGTCATCTTCGGTTGTATCCTGGCCCTTGCCCAGACCGATTTGAAGAGGATGCTTGGCTATGTCCTGATTGCAGAGATCGGTTATATCGGACTTGGGATCGGTTTGGGAAATCGAAATGGCCTCATTGGAGCTATCCTCCACATCTTGAACGATGGATTGATGATGGCCTGCCTCTTTTTGATCGTAGGCGCTATCACGTTTAAGGGTTGGCCTCGTAAGATGAACCTATTGACCGGAATCCACCGAAAGATGCCTCTGACCATGGCCACCCTTGTCATTTCTGGACTTTCTGTGATCGGAATTCCACCGACTTGTGGTTTTTTCAGCAAGTGGTATCTCGTGCTGGGGGCTATCGATTCGAAACAGTGGCTCTCTGTCGCCATCCTCCTCGCAAGCAGCCTCTTCAATGCCATCCTCTTCTTCAGGGTGATTGAAAAGGCCTATTTCGAACCTGCCAGAGATGAGCACGAATCAGAAGATCGGAGTATCGAAATGGATGGGGTTCCATTCACCATTCTGATCCCGCTCTTCATTCTGACGGCAGGGATTCTCTCAGTGGGACTGCTGAGCGGTAAGATCATCTCCGGGATCATCCAACATGCCATCCCGGCAGGGTTTTAGAGAAATGGAAATGAAGGTCTTCGTGAAAATGAATGGGAAAAAAACACGAAGATAGGACTATCAACCTTATTATTGCCGACCATTTTTATTGACAAAATCTCCCTTAGCCTACCTTTGCCAAAGGGGAGGAAAGAAGAGGTGACTTGATTAATGGGGTAAGGGAAAAGTAAAATAACCCACTCAATTTCGCGATAACCCCAATTTAATTGAGGGTTTAGGGTTTGACCATGTTCAGTTTCTGCCATTCTAAATCAGTCTAAAGGGTTAATCATTGGAAACAATCTATTCCATACGTCCATTTCTCGCTGTATCGGTCTCGGGGGTGGCAGCCCTGTTCATCCTCTTCACAGGTGAGCAGAGAAGAAACTTAAGGGAGTTCTGGACATTTCTGGCATCGGTCATCAAGCTAATCCTTGTCACTTCTTTGATCCCTGACATCCTCCAGGGGAAGGTGATCGAGTGGACCCTGATCGAACTCTTTCCGGGGGTCTCCCTTCAGTTCAGGGTTGATGGCTTTGGTCTCTTCTTCGCTACACTTGCCTCATGCCTCTGGATCGCAACGTCCACTTATTCGATCGGATATATGAGAGGACTTCGGTCCAGAGCACAGACTCGGTTCTTCTTCTGCTTTGCCCTTGCCCTCCATAGCGCAATTGGTATTGCCTTCTCTGGAAACCTCCTCACCCTCTTCATCTTCTATGAGATATTGACCATCTCGACCTTCCCACTGGTCGCCCATAAAGAGACCTCGGAAGCCATCTCAGGAGGAAGAAAGTATCTTGCCTACCTCTTGACTGGAGCTGCCCTGATCATCTTTTCCATGGGAATAACCTACTCTCTCACTGGCACACTCGACTTTAAAGGGGGCGGCTTTCTCAAAGGCTCTGGCTCCGAAGATCTGCTTCTTCTCCTCTTTGCCACTTTCATCCTCGGATTTGGAACGAAAGCTGCGCTCATGCCGATTCACGAATGGCTGCCCACGGCCATGGTCGCTCCGACTCCGGTCTCTGCGCTTCTCCATGCAGTGGCCGTCGTTAAAGCAGGGGTTTTCTCTGTTCTACGGGTCATCCTCTTCGTTTTCGGTCCGGACCTCCTTACCCAACTAAACCTCTGGATCCTTATGGCCTATTTCGCTTCCTTCACGATCCTTGTCTCTGGAATGCTTGCCTTAGCCCAGGACAATTTGAAGCGGAGGCTTGCCTTCTCAACAATCAATAACCTGGCCATCATCATCTTGGGAGCATCTTTGCTCTCTCCAAGCGGAATTACTGGCGGAATCTTTCACATTGCGGCCCATGGCTTCATGAAGATCACCCTCTTCTTTGTGGCTGGAGCCATCTACGTCAAGACGCACAAGGAGAAGGTCAGCGAACTCGATGGCATCGGAAAAACCATGCCCATTACCATGGCCTGCTTTGCCATCACTTCTCTTGGCATTGCAGGCATCCCGCCCATGGCAGGATTCATCACCAAATGGTATCTCTGCCTTGGATCCCTCGAGTCAAAAGAGATCATCTTTCTCGGAGTGCTGCTGGCAAGCGCACTATTGGACATTGCCTACTTTGTGCCCATCATCTATCGTTCATTTTTCAAAACATCGCCGGAGCAAATCCATTCCGGCATGGATGAGGCATCGCTCTGGATGCTCATCCCAATTGGTATCTGTGCTTTAGGCTCTATCTCTCTTGGGATCTGCCCCAATGGTTTTGTCCATCTCTTTGAAATCGCAACGCTCGTCGCTAAAACTGTGTTGGGAATAAA
Organism: uncultured Pseudomonadota bacterium; assembly: GCA_937124575.1. Taxonomy (GTDB): domain Bacteria; phylum Desulfobacterota; class BSN033; order BSN033; family UBA1163; genus RBG-16-49-23. The sequence continues at coordinate 6,963 of CAKZKY010000479.1, forward strand.
CTGATATGAGAACGACCATCCAAAGGATTCTCTTCGCACTCACCCTACTCTCCATCCTGCCTGGATTTTTTCTTGAACACGACCACGCTGCCTTCTGGTGGCATCACATCCCTTCTCTGGACGTGATCATCGGAGGAGCAGGAGCGGTTCTATTGGTGATTGCGAAGAAAGTGGTTGCCTCCTTTGCCTCGAAAAAGGAGGACTTCTATGATTAAATCGATACCTCCTTCCATCCTCTTCATCCTTGGAGCCCTCTTCGTCCCTCTGGTTAAAGGGAGGCTTAAACAGGCCTACCTACTTCTTCTTGGATGCCTAAGCTTCATTAACCTCTTTTGCCTCGAAATGGGAACCCACTATTCGATCCACTTCTTAAACTACGAACTCATCCTTCTCAAAGTGGACCGCCTCAGCATGGCAATGGGTATCATCTTCGTTCTGATTGGGTTCTTTGCCATCCTTTACGGCCTTCATGTGAAGGAGGATGGACAGCATGTGGCTGCTCTGCTCTATATGGGCAGTTCTCTGGGAGTGGTCTTTTCAGGCGATTACTTCAGCCTATTCTTCTTCTGGGAGATCATGGCCATTACCTCTACCTTTCTGATCTGGTATCAGCGGGAGAAGGGCTCACTTGACGCAGGCTTTCGATATCTTTTCATGCATATCCTCGGTGGTTGCGCCCTACTCACCGGTATCATCCTTCATGTAGCCTCCACGGGCAGCATTGTT
>CAKZKY010000480.1 GCA_937124575.1 uncultured Pseudomonadota bacterium
AGTCAAATTATTTTTTATCTGCCCTTTTTACCCTTCAGAAAGCCCTGCTGTTTGCCTATGCAAAGATTAGCTTCTAACGGAATAAAAAAGAGTAGTTAAGCAAAATGTTCAGAGGATGGGTTGGAAAGACGGTGAATCAGTGCGTGATATTCATGCCATATCTCCTCAGGCATTCGTTTCCCGAAGCGTATTAAGAACTCTTTGATGTCCTGAAGCTCGGGTTCCCATTCTTCTGGATGGACTTCAAACAACTTCTCCAAGTTTTCGGCCGGGAGATTAAGTCCCTCCAATTCCAAATCTTTAACAAAAGGAACAAGGCCAAGGGGGGTCTCTTTGGCCTCTGTCCGATGATGGACCCGATCCACAATCCATTTTAATACCCGGATATTATCACCAAACCCTGGCCATAGAAACCCATTCTGACCATCTAATCTGAACCAATTCACAGAAAATATCTTTGGAGGATGGGTTAATCTCTTTCCCATGTCCAGCCAGTGCCTGAAATAATCACCCATGTTATATCCGCAAAAGGGAAGCATGGCCATGGGGTCTCGTCTTAAGACACCGACCTGATGAATGGCTGCAGCCGTGGTCTCAGAGCCTGTTCTGGTACCGATAAATACACCATGTTGCCAGTTGAAAGCCTCTTTCACCAGAGGAATCAGGTTCGACCTTCTTCCACCTAAAATGATCGCTGAGATGGGAACCCCTTTGGGTTGGTCGAAATCCTTTGAGAGCATTGGGGAGTTGTAGATGGATACTGTGAAACGGGCATTGGGGTGGGCGGCCAGACCATTTCCAGAAGGTTGATGGGGCTTTCCCTGCCAGTTGATCAGATTCTTGGGGGCAGGAACACCCATTCCTTCCCACCAGGGTTGGTTCGTATCTGCATCCAGTCCTGTATTCGTAAAAAGGGTTGGATAAAAATGAGAGGCTTTCAATGTCAGCATCATATTGGGATTGGTTTTCATCGAAGTTCCTGGGGCAACGCCGAAAAGGCCAATTTCTGGATTGATCGCATAGAGACGTCCATCTGGTCCAACGTTTAGCCATGCGATATCATCCCCCAGGGTCCATACCCTGTATCCGGGCAAGGTGGATTCCAACATGGCTAGATTGGTCTTGCCGCAGGCAGAAGGCATGGCCGCTGTCACATAGGTGGTTTGGCCCTGGGGATCTTCAATCCCTATGATCACCATATGTTCTGCCAGCCATCCCTGCTGAAATCCAAGCCACGAAGCAATTCTGAGAGAAAAACACTTCTTACCAAGCAGGGCATTTCCTCCGTAACCCGAACCAATGCTCCAGACAAGATGCTCGTCAGGAAAGTGCATGATGAATCGTCTGCTCGGATCGAAATCGCCTACGGAGTGGATTCCTTTAACAAAGTCGTCGCTACGACCGATCTTCTCAATGACCTTCTTCCCCATCCGGGTCATAATCCTCATGCTCACAGCCACATAAGAGACATCGGTAAGCTGTATACACGCTCTTGCGTATGGAGAGTCAGGATGCCCCATCATATAGGGCAGAACATACATGGTTCTTCCCCGCATGCAGCCTCGGGACAATTGGGTCAGGAGGTTTTTGGCTTCTTTCGGATCCATCCAGTTGTTATTGGGGCCTGCTGTTTCTTGGTCGGGATGGCAGACATAAGTCAAATGTTCTGTGCGTGCCACATCCGTGGGATGACTGCGATGGAGATAGCTGTTTGGATAGGTCTTCTGACAAAGCTCGTAGAAGATGTTATGCTCCCCAATCTTTTCTTCCTTCATCCCGATTTCGATCAGTTTTCTCGCTTCATCTTCCGACCCATCGCACCAGTAGATCCTATCCGGTTGGGTGAGAGCGGCCTGCTGCTCAACCCATGTTTCAAGCGGAGTCGCCATTATTAAAATCCCCCTCAAATATATTTTACTGCAACCATGGTCTTGCCATCGCTCAATGTATCAGCTATCAGACAAACTATGAATAAATCGAGCACACCACCCTTTGGGCAACGCACTTTATGTCATCGGTTAGTCTATGTTCTATATCAGAAATGGAGGGAGCCGTCAACTCGTTTTAATTCCAGTTCGATTCGGGCAGATCTTTCGGCAGAGGTTACAGGTATAAAGGGAATATCCCTTTTGGGTGATGGATTGTGAACTCCCTCTGCACTTCTTCTGGTCAACCGCCACTCCGTCAAGAGCGCCTACAGGGCAGCTGTTTAAGCATATCTCGCAACCATCGCCACATGAAGAGTATTCGGCTATGGGATCTTCAACAAGGGGAATATCAACTAACACCGCTCCCAGAGTGATCAGGTTTCCATATTGATCGTTGATTAAAAGGGTACTCTTGCCCAAAACCCCCAAACCGGCAAAGTAACCAATATGCTTGAGAGACATCAGGCCTCTGCCTTCCCGTTTTTCCTCATTCCAGTGCTCATAGAGTTCGTTCGGGATTGGAACAGCCGTCACGCCCTGATCTTCCAAACGGAGAGTGAGCCAATAAGCCACCCTCAAGACTTCCTGTAGGGTAACGGAGCTTGCAAATGTGTAGGGCACAGGACTCTTCGCAGAAAATACGCCATCAGGGAACCGTTTTGCATAGGCAATCACTGTTTGGGCACCTAAAAAAATATCCTTTGGTCTAAACCCCGCTGGCGCCTCATCGAACCTCTGAACAGAGGCAATCCCCACTAAATCTGCTCCTACATCCGTCGCCATTCTCTTCACTTTCTGTGAAGTTATCATCTTTAGGCTTCTATGCACTCATATATTTGATATAATTTTTGCTCGCCACCTTTTTGAAGATTTCTTTATCTTCATCTCCCAAAAACCGCTTCATAAATTGAAGTGCTGTTCCGATCCTTTCCGGTTGGCCGATCAGCGCATCGCTGCCAAAAAGGATCCTATTCTGATATTGTTCAATAAAGCTTTTATAGGCAGCCGGATCTTTCATCATAAACGAGGTCAATGAGGACATATCCGTGTAGCAATTGGGATATCGCTCTAACAGACGAGAGATCGCCTTTCTTGAATATCCAAAATGGGGAATATTGAAATGAATTTTGGAGAAACTTCGGACCATTTCTTCGACAAAATCTCCGTATCTTCTCAAATCGGCATGCATCAGAATGGGCATATTCAAGGAGGATGCTTGTTCAATGATTAATGAGGTGATCTGCTCCGATTGCTTGCAGGTTCGACCAAAAGCTTTTTCCATTCCTCCAATTCTAAATTCCTTATCTTCCTCTGGAACATAAAGAAGCTTAATGCCTTTAAACCCTTTCTGCTTGTATCTTTTAATCTTCTCTTTGATACGCTCCGATATGAAACGAGCGTCCAAAAAAGGGGTGATCTTCAGCCGATGGGGTAAGTTGATCACCTCAAATGGGTCTTTCTGATTCTCAAGAGTCTTCCGAGTCACATGGGAATGATAGGCTCCGGGTATCATCTTCAGGCAGGTTTCAACTTTAGAGGGATACTCACTGATGACCAGAATGTTGATCCCAGCAAAACCAACCTTTTCCAAAAACCCGATCTTTTGGTGAAGTTCGCTTAACGAACAGTCATAAAAGAAATGGAGATGGGCATCATAATAAGTAGTCATTTTCAACAGTCTCCTATATGAGCTAATTTTTTCATTCTACCCCATATTGGCGGCGGTAGGAAAGGATGTAATTTTTCACATCCTTCTTCGTTTTATAGATTCCGAAATGACCCTCGCACAGAATATCGGCCTCGAGATCGAGTAATTTTTTTGTGGAACGATCCCAATCATGGAGATTTGAGCCGAATTCCTCAAGAAGGGGACCATGAAGATCCTGAGCAAAAAGGATCCTCTTCCCATTGCGGTCCAAATAGATACAGATGGATCCTGGTGTATGACCCGGGGTGTGGAGATAATGGATCTTCTGCCCTCCGATTTCCAAAACTTCCTCGGGAAGACTGAATTTGACATCAACGGGGGTAGGCGGAAAAGAGGTCTGATACCAGGTTGCTGCAGTCAGAACCTGATCGCCCCTTTCCAGAGGAGGGGCATCTAATTGATGAATGTAGGTTCTGAGGCCAAACCTTTTCTTAAGCTCTGGAACGCCTCCAATATGATCAATATGACAGTGGGTGAGAAGAACCTTATTCAGGTTCTTACAATCTAACCCTAAACTTTGAACATTATGAATAACCTTATCAACACTCCATCCTGCGCCTGTATCAATTAAGATGAGTTCCCCCAGATTCAACAGATAGATGCACCCATCGCGACCATCGGTGATATCAGGCCCTCCCACAATAAAAATATCTTTGACGATCTCATAGGGTTTCATCTCGCAACCTCCGTTCTCATCCTCTCTTTCAACCTTTTGAAATCTGTTAAAGTAAATCCCTCCCACTGGCAAGGAAAGATCGTGTTGTTATGAAACAAAGGCTCACCTTCGATATCGAATGGAGAGAATTTCTTTGCCTTTTCAAAAAGTGGTGTCTGGGGAATGGGTGAATATTCCACAAGGATTGGCCTTGCACCTGCCTCTCTGACAAAGGCAATGGAGTCCTCCACCTCTCCTACCCTCTGCCCGGGTAATCCTGCTATAAGATAGACTCCAATCTCCTCGCCCGAATACCCTGCCTTCTTTAAGTGTTTGACCGCCTGGATGAATTCCTGGTTGCTAACCTTTCCTCCTGTTTCGATCTGCATTGCCTCGTCTGAAGTTTCAAAACCGAGCCGAATCGTTCTGAATCCTCCCTGAAAAAGCAAGGCGGCCACCTCCTCATCTATCTCTTTTAGATGAAGCGCATTGGGCGTGTGAAAATGGCAGTGAATTCCCTTTTTAACCACCTCTCTCATCAAGGGAATAAAATGTTTTGATGGTTCAATAAGAAGGGCATCATCATAAAAGGCGATATTCTTTACCTGATAGTGATCTGTCCAGTATTCAATCTCCCCCACCACCCTCATAGGATCCCGCCTTTTAAAACCCTTAGATAAAATGGGAGAGGCACAGTAGGAACAATTGAATGGGCATCCTCTGGAGGTGGTAAGACATACATAATTGAGTTGAGTATAAAGGTCGAAAGCAGGATAGGGTAATTCTCCAGTTATGAGTTTTGAGTTCGCCTCTCCCGAATCGGTTCTATTCGGGGACGTTCTGAGTGGGAAACCAGTTAAATCTGAAATCCGTTCAACCGCTTCCTGCTCATTTCGACTTTTCAACACTATATCTGCTCCGGAATGCTTTTTGGCGTGATCATAACAGAGAGTTGCATAAATTCCACCCAGAACAACCGGGACTTTTTTAAAGAATTTTTTTGTAATTTCAATAACTTTAAAGACACCTGGATACCAGTAAGTCATTCCCGAGGTAATCCCTATAAGGTCTGGTTTTTCTTCAAGCAATAACAGTCTTTTCGACAATATTTCTTCTGGAATTCCATATTGGCAGTAATATCGTGGGATCGTTTTAAAGAAATCAGGTTTCTCGATCTTTGTCTTAAAAAAGTTTCCGTCTCCGTATCTTTTTGTCTTGCTATAAAAATCGAGGCAGTCAATCAGGGTGACCCGAAAACCATTCTCTCTCAAAAGGCTGGCAATATAAAGAAGGCCGAGTGGTTTAATCCAGAAATTATAAGCAGCAAAATCCGTAATCCAGGGATTAATCAGGAGAATATGAGGAGGGTTCATCATTAATGAACGCCTTTAACTTTTAAACTGATGGTATGATCCAAGGCGCCAACATCATCTATCCGTATTTTCCTTGGTATGAGGAACTCTTTACCAGTATTTGGCTTGTTTTTCAAGTTAACCCTAATATGGCAAAAATTTCGATCAAACGGATATAGACAGGCTGTTCGGAAAGGCTTCAAGGCCAAATCTTTTGCAAGTCAACCCAATCATCTCCTTGACCTGCCTTAATTCACTCAAAATGAATCCTTGGTTTCCAGAAAAATCTCGCATCAACAGCTTATAATAAAAATGAATAGGTGATCCCGTTTTGCAAAGGAGGCCACTCCCACAGAAACTTTAGAAGTCTGTGGGAGCGGCCGGGTAAGGGTCTGATGCCGGGCCCGCACCTACGGGCTGAGGCGGCGGGTGAGTGTATTGTTGGTCTTGTCGGTTTCGGGAATGCGGTTGCCTTCATCTACGACAACCGTGATGTCTGCCGCTTCGCGCATCACGTGATCGCTCGTCCAGACTACACTTCCGCCCGCCTGTTTGAGCGCGCCTGTGGGGTCAAGGAAGGCAAGCGGTATGTAGGCCCAGCCACGGCCGTTCATCAAAAGGCGAATCTGAACTGCCGGATTTGCACGGTAAAGATCAGGTGAAATCCCTGCTCCTCGGTTTTCGACGCGCACGGCAACTCGCCTGCGGTTGTCAAGAAAGATATCGGACACGACCAAGTCTGGCATTCCGCCGCCCTGCTGCACCGTACCGCCAGCTTCGGTCGAGCCACCCTCTGAGCCGCGTTTAGCACGCTTTCCTGGCTCGGCAGAAGCTGTGGAGACTGTGCGTGGCGTGAGGCTTTCGCGCCTTCTGTTGTTTTGCTTGTCGGGCTCGGCCACTATGTCGTCTGCGTCAATCACGGCCATGACACGTGCGGGCTGGGAGAGATGGATTTCCGTCCGATAGGTGACGGGCTGCCCCTTATACACGAGGTTGTATTTCGGGTCCACCTCGGCAAGCGGCACCGAGGCCTCCTTCTTTCCGTTCACCTCTACCTCCAGGCGGATCACCCGCTCGCCCTCGCGGCTGTAGCGCACCGGATGCAGCTTCCCCGGCCCGCGGTTGGCCACGGTCACCAGCACGCGGTTGTCGGGATCGATCTGGATCCGCTCGACGGCGAGATCGGGTTTGCGATCATAGGCCGCCTCGAGATCCGGTTCTACCTCCCAGACCTCGCCGGGAAAGGTGATCAGGACACTGCCATAGAATTCGCCGCTCGAAGCGTTTCGGAGCATGACCAGGTATCTCCCCTCAGTCTTCCGCAGCTCCTTGTCGTCCACGTCATGGACGAGGGGGGTCTTTTCATTGAGTTTCTGGCTTCCGTGGTACCAGCCTGGCTTATCGTCCCGGTCCAGAAGCTTGTCGATTTTCTTGCGGAGCCACTCACCCGCCTCTTTGCAGAGCCGAAGCGTCGGGTGGTAGTTCATCATCGCGTTGTCCAGGATCGCATGGCGGATCTTATTCCACGTGGAGGGGTCGACCTTCTCGAAGATCCGTGCATCAACGAGCCAGAGCCTGGGAAATTCCCCGGAACCGGACACAGAGCCCGTGGGGTCGATATAGACCCGAATCCGGCCCGGCCTAGTCACCTCGAAGGGAATGTAAAGATCATAACGATCCTCCTTCTTTCCGGCGAGCAGCTTGAATTTTTTGTGCACCCTTGCGCCGGAAGCCAGATCGTCCGCATATAGCCAAGAAGCAGGCGGAACGAAAATAGAAAAAGCAAATCCAATCAGTACCAAAAGAACAAACCTTTTCATCTAATCCTCCCATATTGTGAAATTTATAACTTAATTATATAACTAAAACTTCCTCCCAATGCAACTTTTAGTTGGCAAAGCAATCAAAAAATAATAGATAATAGGGGTCACCCAAATCTTTTCAAGAACTTCAAGGATCGGTCAGATTCATCTTCGACAGTTATTTTGCTTTGGAAAAATTTACATTCAATGAAATCGATAACTTAACAGTTTTCAATCTGT
>CAKZKY010000481.1 GCA_937124575.1 uncultured Pseudomonadota bacterium
AAAGGAAGTCACCTATCTGAGTTTGGCAGATTACACGGCTGCCATTGCTGGCCTCAATGTGCCAGCGGATATGGGCTGTGAGGACTACTTCAAAGATTTGAATGCCAAAGGCGGTGTTGACGGAGTGAAGGTGAAATTCATTGGCGTGGATACACGATACGATGTAGCCAGAGGGGTATCGGCCTATAAACGATACCGTACGGAATCGAAACTCTTAGTGGTCAATGCCATCGGCACACCGATTGGTAAAGCCGTCGCTCCATTGGTGACAAAAGATAAGTTGATTACCCTTGTTCCTGGGGACGGAGAGTTCCAGGCCAATCTCGGAAGGGTCTTCATATGGGGCCCTGCTTATCAGGATTCCTTTGCGGCCACGATTGACTGGATCCTCTCAGACTGGAAGAAGGCAGGAAAAACAGGATCGCCCAAAGTCGGTTACATCTCCTGGGATAATCCTTATGGAAAGGAATTTCTCCGTGGAGGAAAAGAATATGCCGAGAAGATGGGAGTAATCCTGGCTCCTCCTGAATTCTTTCCTCCAGGATCACTGGATCATTCCGTCTATCTCACCCGATTGGCAAAAGCAGAAGTCAACTATATCTTCGTGGGAGGTGTGGATCCAACTCCAACCAATGTGATTCGCGACGCCCACAAATTGGGCCTGACCAAAACCATTCAGTTCTTCTGTGACTATTGGGGTCCAACTTCTCTGGGCACTCGGCTCCATCCCGAAGCCCTGGAAGGAACGATCATCGTCTCTTACTACCTTCGTGGTGACGATGCCAGAAAACATCCCCTTGCCAACCTCTGGACGAAGTATGGCCGTGGAAAAATTGAGGATATGAATGAGGTCTATACGATCGGAATGTCGTGGGCCATGACCTTTGAGGCCGCACTGAAGAGGGCTTTAAAAGAAGTGGGCTATCGAAAGCTGGATGGTGAGGTCATTTACCAAACCTATCAGAAGCTGACCGGTATGGAAAGGGCTGGACTTCAAGGCCCCTGTGCGTACAGCCCGACTTCACGAAGAGGAAGCTTGGAAGTAAAATTTTATCAGGTGAAGGCAGGGAAAGTGGTCTCCATATCCGATTGGATAAAGGCTCCCGATGCCGTATCCCTTCATAAATTCTAAAAAGAAAGGAGGGAAGATTGATGAACGCTTTCAAAAAGATAATGACGCTCCTTATCCTTTTTATATCCCTTTTCTCTTTGGTCTCCTGTAGCGCTCTCTTTCCGCCACCGAAACCAAAATCGACAGTGGCGGTCACCCCCGAAAAAGTGGAGCTGAAATTCCCGGATATTATGAGGGTTCCTATCGTCTTTACGGGAACCGGATGGCGCCCCAATGAGATGGTGGTGGTCGATATGGTTCTTCCTCCAGGAGTTGAGATGAAAGGGGTGAAACCGGGCGAGGATGTGGGGATCGCTTTTGGACAGGCGGACGAGGCAGGAAACTTCAAGGCGGAGGTTCCGCCCACAGCAAAATTGAACACCCTCTTTCGCGTGGGGTGGACTCCCATTTTAGCACCGGATCCAAAGACGCTCAACCCGATTCCACCTGGAGTCTACACAATTAAGGCCAGTGGTGCTGACTCAGGAGCAGTGGCAACAACCACTTTGGAATTTTTAGCTCCCATTAAGAAATGAGATGTCAAATATCAAAATCCTAATACCAGAGGGATGTCAAATGATTTAATGCAAAAATATTTAGGTTCTTTCTACTGTTTGGGCTTTGGATTTGATTTGAACTTTGAACTCGGACATTTGGCATGAAGGCCTAAAGATGCTTCGTCTTAACAACATCGAAGTAATTTACAGCGATGTGATCCTCGTTCTGAAAGGGGTTTCGCTGGAGGTCCCTGACGGAAAGATCATCTCTTTGTTGGGCGCTAATGGGGCAGGGAAGACAACAACCCTCAAAGCGATTTCAGGCGTTTTATACACAGAGCTGGGTGAGGTGACAGATGGAAGCATTGAGTTTGACAGAGTAAGAATTGATGGAATGGCACCCGAAGAGATTGTCCAGATGGGAATTGTCCAGGTGATGGAAGGCCGTCGTCTGTTTGAACATCTCACCGCTGAAGAGAACCTCTGGGTTGGAGCCTACGCCCGAAATGATAAAGAGGCGATTCGAAAGGATCTCGAACTGGTCTACCACTACTTCCCAAGGTTGAGAGATCTTAGAAAACAAGTGAGTGGTTACCTCTCCGGTGGGGAGAGGCAGATGCTGGTCATGGGTCGTGGCCTGATGTCCCATCCGAAGCTGATGCTCCTTGATGAACCCTCTTTGGGACTCAGTCCCCTACTCGTCAAAGATATTTTTGAAGTCATCAAAAAGATCAACCGGGAGGAGAAGACATCCATTCTTCTTGTGGAACAGAATGCCAAAATCGCTCTTTCCACATCCGATTTCGGTTACATCATGGAGAACGGCCGTGTGGTGTTAGATGGCCCCTCCCCTAAACTAAAGGAAAATGAGGATATTAAAGAGTTTTACCTCGGGCTTAGCCAGGTAGGAAAAAGAAAAAGTTTTCGGGAAGTGAAACACTACCGAAGAAGAAAGAGGTGGTTGTCCTAAAGAATTTAAATCCGAATATCGAAGCAGGAAATTCGAAACAAATCTAAATTTGAAAATCTTGTAGTAGTAGGGAACGCATATATGCGTTCCCTACTTTTTGTCTTCACCATTTGAAATTTGGTCATTTGAGAATGTTTCGAGTTTCGAAATTCGAATTTCGGATTTTTGGTTCCCACTAAATCGCCTCCAGCACAATCGTGATCTTGCCGTCGGGGAGAGTGAAGGGGGAAGCCTTCATCCTCATCCCGACTCTGATCTTCTTGATATCCATTTTGGGAATCCATCCCATCACTGGAAGCCCTCCCTCCACCTCGAGGATGCCAATGGGGCAGGGTTCAAACTGGACGCTTGAAAAAGGCATGAGGGGCTGACGAACAGCAAAATGCTCAGGAGGGACGTGAATCCTTGTAAAGGTCAATAGCTTCCCTTCTGTTTTAATCTCCTTCCATTCCATTTCGATACCCATGCAAGAGGGGCAATCTGCCCGTGGAGGATAATATTGTTTCCCACATTTCTTGCAAATGGTCGATAGAATCCTCCCCTCTGCTAAATCGGTGGCAAACCGGTTCACCTTTGTCTGGCTGATGAAAAGAGAAAAATTCTTGAACTCCATCCTAATCCCTCCTGAAGATATGAATAAATGAGACCTGACCCGAACCGCCCACGTTGTGAGTTAGGCCAATCTCCGGATCCTTCACCTGCCTTGGCCCGGCTTCCCCTCTCAGCTGTTTTGCGATCTCAATAGCCATGGATATGCCTGTGGCACCCAGAGGATGACCTTTTGACTTCAACCCACCGTCAACATTGACTGGAATCCGACCCCCGACATAAGTCTCCTTTGCCTCAATCAATTTCCCTCCTTCGCCTCTTTCGCAGAACCCAAGGTCCTCATAGGCCACAATCTCAGCAATCGTGAAACAGTCGTGCACTGTTGCGATGTCAATGTCTGACGGCCCGACCCCAGCCATTTTATAGGCCGCTTTAGCCGCCTCTCGAGTGGCCTGAAGAGAAGTCAAAGATCTTCGGTCACCCAGCCTCATCGAATCGGTACCACATCCAAGCCCAGCGATCCAGATCGGCTTCTTTGAAATGGCTTTGGCTCTCTCTTCGGATGCCAACAACACAGCGGCTGCTCCATCGGTAATCAAACTACAATCGTAGAGTTTGAGTGGATAGGCTACGGTAAAGGAAGTGAGGGCTCTCTCCAGCGTGATCTCCTTCTGCATCTGGGCATAGGGGTTGAGGCTTCCATAATAATGGTTCTTAACGGAAACCATGGCTAACTGCTCTTCTGTGGTCCCATACTCTGCCATATGGGCATTTGCGATCATGGCATAATAACCTGGAAAGGTCGTTCCGAAAGGATACTCCCAGATCGCATCGCCTGCACGGCCCATGATTTCAGTGGCAATGCTGGTAGGAACCTCTGTCATCTTCTCGACGCCTACGACCAGCACGACATCGGCCAGACCGGAGACGATATTCATCCATCCTGTTCTCAAGGCGGCACTTCCAGTGGCACAGGCGGCTTCAACCCGATAGTTGGGCTTTGGATGAAAACCGATATAATCATGAACCTGTGCAGAAGGCTGAATGCCGAATGAAAATTCATCCCCTGCCACGCCGGTGACCATGCTATCGACCTCACTTAAAGAAATGGCCGCATCCTCCAGACAGCCTTTGACCGCTTCAAAGGCAAGTTCACGAATTGATGCATCCGATCTCACCCCAAACTTCCCGTGTCCGATTCCCACAATCCCAACTTTTTTCATCTTCGATCTATCCTTTCGTTGTTTTCCTTTTCTATAAATCGATTGACTGCAATGTGGTCATCACCCTGAGGTTTAGGTGACGGTTACGAAGCCCGTTTCGGTGGTCGGTCACGGTTACGTCAAAAGAATTAAACACAATAGACCTAACCTTCTATTAACGATACCGGCCTCTTTACCATAACCCTTTGACGAAATTGGCTCACTTCCCATACAATTCCTTGACCTTCGGTCGATCAATGGAGCCATCCTCTCTCTTGGGAAGTCCATCGACAAACTGGACATAGCCTGGTTTCTTATATCGTGCAATTCGGCCCGCGACGAAATCAATCAGCTCTTTATCCGTCAGGGTCATATTCGGTTTTAAGACACAGACCGCTTTAATTCCTTCTCCGAACTTTGGATCAGGAACCCCGATCACAGAAACCTCCTGTACACTTGGATGCTCGAGGATCACCTTTTCCACCTCAACCGGATAGACATTTTCGCCTCCGGGCTTAATCAACTCTTTTTCAGCCTTTCGACCGGCAAACCAGAGATACCCCTCCTCGTCCAGACGGCCTGCATCTCCTGTATGATGCCATCCATCCCGAAACGTATGTTGGGTTAACTCCTCTTCTCCCCAGTATCCCATAAAGACCAGAGGACCACGCACCAGAATCTCCCCCACGTTCCCTGTCTTAACTTCTTTATCAAACTCATCGACGATCTTGATATCTACCAAGGGTCCCTGTTTGCCAGCACATCCGGGTTTTTCTCGATTGGAACAGACACTGGTCAACCCCATCGTCTCGGTCTGACCATAGACCAGCCAGAACTGACCATGGCCCAGATTTTCGAAGCGCTTGATGGTCTCTTGTAAATCGATTCCTAATACATTTCTCAACGAGGAAAGCGTGCACTCCCCTTTGGCCTGCTCATCGAGTAACTGGAGGAGAATGGGTGGAAAGTCACCGATGAGGGTGATCTTCTCTTGATCGATCATCTTGCCCGTAAGTTTCGGATCAAATTTAGAAATCATCACATTCCTTCCACCCACATGCATCATGACCAGGGCTCCGAACATCCCAGCAATATGGAAAAGAGGAAGGATGTTGAGATAGGAGTCTTCTTGATGAAGACCCATGATGGCAATATTCTGAATGGTGACGGAGGTAAGATTATGATGGCTGATGACAGCACCGCGAGGCTTTCCCTGAACCGCTGCCGTGTGCATGATGACAAAAGGATCGTCACCATCCAGTTCAGCCGAATCCGCAGGATTTCCCCTCAGAAGGGCGCTATAGGGAATGTAATTCCCTCCTCCTGTTCCAAAAGTCACAAAGATTTTCAAAAAAGGTGTGGACGCTTGGAGGTCGGAGATCACCTTCTCAAAATCAGAGTCCACAACAATCATGACCGGTTGGGTGTTCGTAAGATTGTAATTGATCTCTTCGGGAGAAAGTCTGAAGTTGATGGGAACCATGATCCCACCGACCGATGCAATGCCACCCATTAAGGAGAAAAAGTGGGCATCATTTTTGGCTAAGATGGCAATCCGATCCCCTTTCCCAATTCCCTTCTCTTTCAGCCAGCCTGCGACCCGGTTGGCACGGTCGAAGAGTTCTCCATAGGTGACTTTCTCATCTTCGGATTGGATGGCAATCCTGTTTTTATAAATAACCGCATTTCTTTTATAGATATCATAGACCGTAAAACTTCGTACTCTCATCTTCCGTCCCTCTTTAGAGAACAATTTTTCGAAATGGGCTATCTCTCGACGATCAGCGAGGGCGACCTCTTCTATGATTCAGATACTTTTCGCCGCTCCTCCTCTCTGAGCTCCCGTCTCAAATACTTTCCTACCTTCGATTTCGGAAGCATATCCCTAAATTCAATGTACTGGGGGACCTTATAAGGAGCCAGCCTCTCCTTGCACCATTTCGTTAACTCATAGCCGCTGATCCCCTTAATATCTTCCTTAAGCACCACAAAGGCTTTAATCCGCTCCCCTACCTTTTCGTCCGGGATTCCAACCACACTGGCAGCAATAACCGCAGGGTGCTCCTGCAGCACTCTCTCCACCTCTGCGGCTGCAACCCGATAGCCTTTATGCTTGATGAGGTCAACCGACCGATCCCTGAAGTAAAGCCAGTTATTCTGATCGATCTCCACAATATCCTTTGTCCGGTACCAGACCTCCCCATCTATTTCGAGAAAACATTTCTCCGTTTCCTCGGGTTTATTCCAATAGGCCTTCACCGCAAAGGGGGAAGTCGCCAATAATTCGCCCGGTTCACCGGCAGGTACAGGATTCAGCGTATCCGGATCAACTAACCGAAACTTACTACCAGGAGAAATTTTCCCCGCCGCCCCTTCTGGAGGGACGCCATCTCTGGCGTAGCTGAGTGAGATGGCCGCACAGAGCTCTGTAGCACCATACCCCTGATAGAGAGGAATACCGAACTTCTTCAGCCACCGATTGGCCACTTCGGTCGGGAGAACATCTCCTCCAGTTCCGCAATATTTCAAAGAACTCAGGTCATAATAATCCAAGCGGTCATGTTCTAAAATCATCCGGTACATCGCTGGGACGGCAAACATGCGGGTAGCCTTATAGCGATGAATATGGTCAAACATGGCATCGAGCACGACACGTGGCATGATGATTAAAGGTTCACCTGTGACCAGCAGAGGGGTCAGACCATCCATCTGGCCGATGACATGGTAGAGTGGAGCTGATAGAAGGGTGATCCCCTCCCCTATAGGGATAACCGGTTCAACGGCCTTCGCCCATTCAACAATGCGATATAGAAAAAGACCAGCGGAGAGAGGCACCCCTTTGGGAAAACCGGTGGTTCCGCCCGTGTAAAGCATGACAGCGGTCTCATTAGGACTTCCACGAAACGGAGGAAGCGATCCGGGAAGCCCCTCTTTCATCAATTCCCGGAATGAGATAAACTCCGTACCGGATGGGATCTTACCCATGGGAACCCGGCCAAAACCCTTTCCAAAGGATCTCTTCCACCAGGGCAGAAGATCCACCATATTCGTGACGACGACTTTGCGGACCGGTACTTCGGAAAAGATATCCATGATATAGCTGACATTGGTATCCATACAGAGGATGATCTTAGCACCAACGTCATTGGCCATATATCGGATATCATAGGCTGTATAGACCGGCGCAACCATCACTGGAATGGCCTGCAAGCGCTGCAAAGCGAGCCAGCCGATGATCGTCTGTGGAAGGTTGTAGAGATAGACAATCACCTTCTCCTCTTTTTCCACCCCTATCTCATAGAGGCCTGCCGCAAACCGGAGAACCATTGAGTGAAGCTCTGAAAAAGTAAAGGTCTCTCCCAGAAAGATAAGGGCGGGTTTGTCAGGCGATCGTTTGACCACCTCTTCAAAGGCTTGATAGGTCGTATCAGCAAGCAACTCTGTCATATCTCTTTTCACATGAAGTATAAATTATTGGTCAAACGATTATTAGTGGTCCATTTAAACCCCCATAAAGGTGGAGCGGACTTCTGGGTTCTCTCTCAGCTCCTCTCGGGTTCCCTGAAGAGTGAGCATTCCATTTTCGATCACGTATCCCCGATCAACAATCGGCAAAAGGGGCCGAGCAAATTGTTCCGCCACCAGAACAGTAATCCCCTCCTGCCGGATCTGCTTGATCGCCTGGATGAGACTATTCTGCATGGCAGGGCTAAGGCCCAATAATGGTTCATCGAGAAGCAGAAGCTTTGGCCGAGTCATCAAAGCCATACCAATGGAGACCATCTGCTGCTCTCCACCACTACAAAAACCGGCCCTTCTCTTTTTCAATTTTTTCAGTGGCGGAAAGATTGAGTAAACGAAGTCATAACTCTTCTTGATATTGGAATCTCTTCGGAGATAGGTGCTGATCCTCAAATTCTCTTCAACATCGCTATCAGGAAAGACCGGATGCCTCTCCCGACTCAGAGCGATCCCCTTCCGAATTCGAATATTCGGCTTCGCAAAAAGGATCTCCTCTCCTTCAAACCAGATTTCTCCCATGAGGGTGATTCGCTCCCCTCCCCTTCTCTCCTCTTTCACCTTCATGTCAATGATAAGGCCGGAGATCGTATTCATGAGCGTTGTCTTGCCAGCGCTGTTCGATCCCAAGGCGCTCACGATCTCGCCTCGATGAACCTCAAGAGAGAGATCATTCAACGCAAGGGCATTCTCAAAAAAGACCATTAGATTTTTGACTTCCAGCATCTCTCCTAACCTATCTGTTCATCGTTCATTGTTTATAGTCCATCGTTCCTATCAACCATCGACCTCTATACCGAGGTAGGCCTTCTGGACTTCCTCTGTTTCCATGGCCTCTTTGGGAGAGCCGTCAGCGATCTTTCTCCCAAAATTGAGGACAATCACCCGGTTAGCTACCCGGAAGAGCTCCTTGAGGCGATGTTCTGCCATCACAATAGTCAATCCTTCTCGGTTAAACTTCTCAATCAATGGAAGCGTTGCTGCCACTTCGGACATGGCCATACCAGAAAAGAGCTCATCCAAAATGAGGAGATCTGGACGAAGCGCCATGCACCTTGCCAAATCGAGTCGTTTGAGGTATCCATGAGGGAGGCTACCGGCTGTTTTATAGGGAACTGCAGAATCCCTCTCAAATCCAAGGTCATCCAGAAGGTCAATGGCAACATCATCCCTCTCGCCATACCTCCCGCCTCCGAATTTCTTCACCCTTGGTGAGTAGAGCGGGACGATGAGGTTCTTAAAGGCAGGCAGTTTATGAAAAGCCCTCACCATCTGAAAACTTCGTGAAACGCCCAGACAGGCAATGGCGTATGGAGCCTTGGCGGTAATATTCGCATCCCTGTAGGTGATCTTGCCAGAGGTCGGTTTCACAAAGCCGGTGATCAGATTGATCAGGGTTGTTTTGCCTGAACCATTCGGTCCGATCAACCCCAGAAACTCACCTTTTCGGAGGTCAAAACTCACATCATCAACGGCCACCACCCCGCCAAATCGTTTGGTCAGATGCTCAACCTTTAAGATGATCTCATCCTGCATCCTAAACCCTCACATCCCTTTCAAACTGATGATATTTCCTCTCAATATAGTGGAAGAGACCTTCTGGAAGAATGACCAGCGCCGCAATCAGAATGGCACCATAGAGGGCCATTCTCAATCCACCAAGCGCACGAAGAACCTCTGAAAGGGGAACCAGGAGGAATGTCCCGATGGTGGCTCCGGCAAAACTCCCTGGCCCTCCGAGCACAGCGCTGGCTAAGGGCAGAACCGTATAATCGAGAGCAAAAACCGACCTACCAACAAACTGGTAGTAATGGGTCATTAAGGCACCAGCAAAACACCCCACACCTCCTGCAATGAAGATGGCCTGCGCCTTATACCAGTAAATATTGATTCCACCAGCCATGACGACCCGGTCATCGTCTTTGATCCCTTTTAAGACAAGACCAAAATCCTCATTGATCAGTTTCCGAAATCCAAACAGACAGATGATCACGGCGAAGATTCCAAGATACATGGCTAACCAACCGCTTGGAAAGGGGGTTAGAGAGAGCAGTCCATGGGTGCCACCCAAGATATCGAGCGTCTCGATCAGATGGGCAAACAACAAGGGAAGAATGAGCGTCACCATTGAGAAATAGACTCCTCTCAATCTCAAGACCGAAACGAGAAGGAGGGTGCAAAAGAATGCTCCGGCAAGGGTTGCCAGTGGAATGGATAGATAGATGGGCATCTTAAGATAGTGATTCAACCCACCACTGATGTAGGCGCCCACACCGAAGAAGAGAGCTTGACCCAATGAGACAAGTCCCACGGAGGCCATCAGATCCCAACTCAATGCGAGAAGAGCAAACATGCAGGAATAGAATAAAACTTTTTCCCAGTAACCTCCTGACACAAAAAAAGGGAG
Organism: uncultured Pseudomonadota bacterium; assembly: GCA_937124575.1. GTDB lineage: Bacteria > Desulfobacterota > BSN033 > BSN033 > UBA1163 > RBG-16-49-23. The sequence goes on from CAKZKY010000481.1 coordinate 10,256, forward strand.
AACCAGAAGGGCTAAAACCGGAAGAAAACGGGGAAGAAAAAGGTAGGTCATGTCACGCAGGGTGGCTAAGACAAAGACGGTATCTGCTCTCACTTTAATTCCACGATCAATTCTCTCTCTTCGATATCGAACCGGTTCAGACATGTTAGACTCTTTCTTCTAATTCCTTATATTTGCCGAAGATGCCAGAAGGTTTTACGGCCAAAATGATAACGATGGCCGCAAGGGTGACGACAGTCAGCCACTGTGCCTTGAAGAAGGTAGCAACAAGGATCTGGCTGAATCCGAGTATAAAACTTGCCAGAAGGATTCCAGGAACGCTCTCCAATCCGCCAACAATCCCAACAGCCAGGGCATAGATCAGAATGTCATATCCCACCTCTGTATCAATGGAGCCAAGAGGAAGAATGGCCAGGCCTGCAACCACAGCCAGGGCCGATCCAAAGGCGAGGCTAAGTGCGGCTGTCCAATCGGATTCGATCCCGAGGGAGATGGCTGTCCGTTCATTCTGGGCAATGGCTCTGAAGGAGAGGCCCACACGGGTACGATGGGTAAAAAGGTAGAGAAAGAGGATGAGAACAATTCCGATACCAACCAGAAAGATCCGTTGATAATCAAGCCAGACCTTTCCGATCTGGACACTCCCTTTAATAAATTCAGGTAAGACATAGGTAAAGCCGGAAAACCCCAGATAACGTAAAACCTCAATAATCACGATAGCAGCAGCCAAGGTGGCAATCACCTCATTGATCACCAGACCCCTTAAGCGAAGCATCAGCCCCCAGTAGAGGATAAAGCCAAGAAACCCTACGATGATGATCGCAAGGATCGCAGAGAAGAGATATGGAATGCCCAACTGGTTGATGAAGATCCAGGTCAAAATCCCACCCAAAAGATAGAATGCCCCATGCGCAAAGTTTGGAACGCCGCTGATCCCAAAGGTGAGGCTAAAGCCAATGGCTATCAGCGCCAGCGTGACACTATTCGTAATGCCATAGATAAAGATTTCCATAGGTGAGTTTTTTCTCTTTGAGCTTCAACTTGGATATTGTAAACCTAAATTGAGCGATTTCTTTCACCCTTCACAAGGG
>CAKZKY010000482.1 GCA_937124575.1 uncultured Pseudomonadota bacterium
GTTTTTCGCTCCCTGATTACGCACCTGCCTACCCTGTATAAAAGAGGCAGGCGCAGGCAGGGAACCTAAAAAATGATTCTAAAGATTTTTCTTTAATTTCAATACACTCTAATCCTTGTAATCGGATACTAATCGGTGTAATCAGAATTTTCTGGCCTCTTACAGAAATCTCTTAAAAATAACTTGACAAAAATAATCAACCTATTATACTTGTTAAAAAATTCGCAAAGATTGGCAATGAAGAAATTTCTTTTTCGCTTCTTTGGATATTTGAATAAATTCAGTTATTTTACGTCATATTAAGAGGTGGCTGTTTTGGAAGGACGATTTTGGTATGAAGGAGGTGATCTAAAGAAAAAGTTATTATTGAATCGTTTTGGAATAAGAGAACAAAATTGAAAGGAGGGTACCCATGAGACGTTTTAAACTGATTTCCTTAGTATTATGTGTTTCGATTCTTGGATGGTTATTGTTTGTCTCCACTGCTTCTGCACAGATCAAACTGAGTTACTCCATCTTTTTCCCACAACCCCATAAACATTCAGTGCTCGCTACGGAATGGGCAAAAGAGATTGAGAAAAGGACGGATGGAAAAGTCCAAATCACGATGCATTATGGAGGCACCCTCACTCCGGCGGCAGCCGTTTATGATGGTGTGATCAAAGGGCTCTCTGATATCGGTATGTCCGTCTGTGGCTACACGAGAGGGAGATTTCCTTTAACAGAGGTGGTAGAACTTCCCCTGGGTCATAAAAGCGGGTGGGCCATTACGAAGACCATCAATGACTATTTCAACCAGTTTAAACCAAAAGAATTTGATGATGTGAAGATGTTGTACATGCACGCCCATGGACCCGGACTCCTCCATACAAAAAAGCCTGTTGAAAAACTTGAGGATCTGAAAGGAATGAAGATCAGAGCCTTTGGCGCTGTTACAAAAATTACAAGTGCCCTTGGAGGAGTGCCAGTCTCCATGGCTATGGGTGAGACTTATGAGGCGTTAAGCAGAGGGGTCGTAGAAGGCTCGATTGCACCTTATGAAGCCCTCCAGGGATGGAAATGGGGAGAGGTGGTGAAGTATTCGATCGAGGCCCCTGGGATGTATTATAGCTCTGCTTTTTTCATCGCCATGAATAAGGCGAAGTGGGCTGCTATACCTCCGGATCTTCAAAAGATCATCGAGCAGGTTAATGTGGAATGGATTGAAAAACAAGGAAAGGCTTGGGATGAGATCGATAAGGCAGGAAAAGATTTTACGATCCAGAGAGGCAACAAGATCATCAGCATTTCCGTGGATGAGAACCGGAGATGGGAAAGGGCACTCAAGCCCCTCTATGATGAATATGTGAAAAACATGAAGGACAAAGGGTTGCCTGGAGATCAGGTATTACAATTCTTTCTCCATACCCTCTATAAATATCAGAAATAGAACCTGGGAAGAGGGGAGAGAATCGATTTATTCTCTCCCCTCTTGTTTTTCACCCAACCTATCTCTTTCTCTCCCCATGGTCCCAATTTCATTGCAAAAATTTGTTATTGGGCCGGAATGTTTGTCATGGGGAGGGGCAACTCATAGCGGCCCAAGCATAGGGCTCCAAGAGATTCCAAAAAAGGAGCTATTTATGGGATGGTTTTTAGATAAGGTATGGAGATTGAGCCGGTTGATCAATTTCATTAGTGGGGTTAGCCTTACCTTCATCATGTTGCTCACCGTTGCGGATATTATTTTGAGGTCTTTCCGAAGGCCTATTCTTGGGACTTTTGAAATCGTGGCCTTTTCAGGGGCGGTTGTGATCGGCTTCTCCATTCCTTTAACAACCTGGGTGAAAGGACATGTCTCCACCGATTTTCTAATAATGAGGTTTTCTGAAAAAACTCGAAACGTTTTTAATTTCTTTACTCGGTGTTTGGGGGTAGGACTTTTCTTCCTCATCGGTGTGGAATTGATCAAATATGGGATCGATCTTAAAAGAGCCGGAGAGGTCTCTCCTACTCTGACCATGCCTTTTTATCCGGTCGCTTACGGATTGGGATTTTGCTGTTTTATTCAGTCTCTTGTTCTCGTGTGCGATATTTTCAAAATTTTTTGGAGGAAAACATGAATGAGGTGACGATCGGAATTGTAGGCCTGATCGTGTTGTTGGCATTATTCCTCACCGGAATTGAGTTGGGATTTGCCATGGCCCTTGTGGGTTTTCTCGGGTTCAGCTACATCGTCTCCTTTGAGGCCGGATTGAATTTGCTGGCAAAGGATGTCTTCGATGTCTTCTCATCATATGGGTTTACGGTTATTCCCCTCTTTGTACTCATGGGCCAAATTGCCTTTAATGCAGGGATTGCGAAGAGATTATATGATACCTCTTATAAATTCATTGGACATATTCCCGGAGGGCTGGCCATGGCCACCGTGGGAGGAGCTGCTGCCTTCGGAACGGTGACGGGATCGGCCATCGCTACGGCTGCCACCTTTGGTAGTGTGGCTTATCCCGAGATGGAGCGCTACCATTACAGCCGTAAACTCTCAACAGGGATCATCGCTGTTTCTGGCACTCTCGGGAGCCTTATTCCGCCAAGCGTGACGCTTATCGTGTTTGGCATGATTACAGAGACATCCATCGGTAAATTATTTTTGGCCGCAGTCGTTCCAGGCCTGATCATCACTTCATTGTTTGTCCTTATCATCTATGGATGGTGCAAAATGGATCCATCCCTCGGTCCGAAAGGCGAAAAATCACCTTGGAAAACCAGATGGAAATCACTGAAGGAGGTGATATGGGTTATCCTGATCTTTTTTATCGTTACCGGAGGGATGGCGTGGGGATTCTTTACACCTACCGAGGCGGGGAGTGCCGGGACGTTTGCGGTCCTTCTTTTATCTGTTGCAAAAAGAGACCTTAATTTAAAAGGGTTTATCAAATCGGTCGCAGAGTCCCTTCGCACTGCTTGCATGGTGCTGGTTCTCATTGCGGGATCAACCATCTTGGGCCATTTTATGGTCGTGACCAAGATTCCCATCTTAGCCGCCGATTGGGTGAGTCATCTACCTTTTCCTCATTTCGTCATCATGATTCTCATTTTGCTGATCTATGAAATCGGGGGTTCTTTCATTGATGACCTTGCCTTTATGGTTCTTGCCACTCCTATCTTCTTTCCCATTGTCGTCAAATTAGGTTACGATCCCATATGGTTTGGCGTCATCCTCCATATTTTTGTGATGATCGGCGTCGTGATTCCTCCTGTAGCGATCAATGTCTTTGTAGTCAAAAATATCACCAAAGTTCCCTTCGGTGAAATTTATAGCGGGGTTTATCCCTTTTTAATTAGTATGATTCTCTGTGCCCTTCTGTTGTTCTGTTTTCCCCAGCTCATCACCTTCTTTCCTTCTCTTTTTGAGATTTATTGATTCGTTCTACGGCATGAAATCCCAATCCTTCGGTGGGGATTTCATGCCACCCCGTATCCGCCTTAATCCCCCAGACTTATAGTTGTGAAGATTCCCCTCCTTCTTTTTTAAAAAGGACCAGAGGTATTTCCACTTCCCTTTATTGACAAGCTGTAGTTTTATTGTTATAAGATAATTCGAACGAACGTTCGCTTGACAAATCCCGATGGGCTTTGACGAAAAAATTAACCATATCTGCCAGACCACCTCACAGCTCTTCCATCAAAAAGGGTTTGCCAACACGACGATGCGTGATATTTCGAAAGCGACGGGGATGAGTTTGGGAGGACTCTATCATTACTTTGAAAACAAAGAAGATCTGTTATTTAAGATCCTAAAAGGTTATATGCATCTCACCTTATCCCATTTAGAGGAAGAGCTGACCTTGCTCTCTTCTCCGAGAGAGCAGATTGCTTATATCCTTCGACGTCATATCCACCTTTATGTTAGCCATTATTATGAAGCAAAGTGCCTTCTCCATGAAAGGGAGTACTTGAGAGGAAGACGTTTGGCGGTCATCAAAAAACAGGAGCGACAATATTTTGAAATATGCAGAGGGGTCATCGACCGCTTATCCAGAGAGGCTGGTTCCCGATGGATTCATCCGAATGTTCTGACCTTTTCTTTTTTCGCATTGGTGAACTGGATTTATCAGTGGTATGATCCCGAAGGTCCTGTTTCACCAGACACATTAATCTGGCAGTTGACTACTTTTTTATTTCAAGGAATCTACGGAGAAAAAATGAAAACTATCAGAGGAGAACGTGATGAAAGTCATAGGTAAAATCGAATACGACCGTTATCTTAAAGGGGAGCGGCTTCCCCATTTCAGAACGCTTTCAGGCATTGAGATGAAGGAGTTTTATGATCGTGGGGACATTGCTCAAGATCCATCCAATCCCGGAACATTCCCTTTTACCAGAGGGGTCTATCCAGATATGTATCGAGGTCGGTTATGGACTCGGAGACAGCAGAGTGGGTTTGGCTCCCCCTTGGAGAGCAACCACCTTATCCATTTCCTTTTGAGCAAAGGGATGACAGGGCTTAATATCGACTTTGATATTCCTACCAAATTAGGTCTGGATCCGGATCATCCTTTGGCAGAAGGGGATGTGGGGCTGGTGGGAACCTCGATGGCTACGATCGAAGACATGGAGACACTTTTCCAGGGGATCCCTCTGGATAAGGTGAGTTCAACCCTTATTGTCAATCCTCCTTATTCAGCGATCATTATGGCGATGTATTATCTGGTTGCGAAAAAACAGGGAGTGGATGCCTCTAAGTTGATCGGGACGATCATGAACTGCGCTATCACCCAGTTGGTAGGCCCAACTTATCAATCGGGAACACATTTTTTCCCACTCGATCCGGCCATTAAAATTGCTTGCGATGTGATGGAATATTGCCTTCAACACAGTCCAAGATGGAATATCCTCAATGTGAATCCACGCAACATCCGAGAGTCGGGAGTGAATGCCGTACAGGAGGTCGCTTTTGCCTTTTGCCTCGCTAAAGAGTATATCCGCCGGCTTTTGGATAGGGGATTGGAGATCGATCGGTTTGCCCCCCGGATTGCCTTTTTTGCAAGCGTCCATATCGATTTTTTGGAGGAGATCGCAAAGCTTCGGACGATGCGCCGGATATGGGCTCACTTGATGAAGGATACCTTCGGCGCAAAGGACCCAAGAAGTTGGATGTGTCGAATTGCTGTCCAGACCTCTTCACTGCCTCTTACCGCACAACAGCCTTTCAATAATATTGTGCGTGCGGCAATACAGACGTTGGCCGCCGTGTTGGGAGGATGTCAGTCTGTCCACACCACTTCCTATGATGAAGGCTATGCTCTGCCCACGGAAGAAGCGCAAGTGCTTGCCATTCGAACCCAGCAGGTCATTGCCTACGAAACAGGCGTATGCCGTACGGCAGATCCTCTTGGGGGTTCTTATACGATCGAAAAGTTGACCGATGAACTCGAAGGACGTGTGCTCAACCTGATGGATGTGATTGAGAAAAAAGGAGGGTTTTTGGAGTGTTTCAAATCTCAATGGATCGAAGAACAGCTCAATGAGGCCCGATACGAGTATGGGCGCCAGTTGGAAGAGGGAGAATTGATTCAGATCGGGGTCAACATGGAACGGGAAGAAGAAGAGGAATTGAAGATCAACATCTTCCGCCAAACCTCGGATATGCAGGAAAAGAGGATTCGATATATCCGTGACTATAAACAGTCTCGAAATGGAGTCCAGATCAAGCGGGTTTTAGATAAGCTGTATCATCACGTGAGGCATCATCCTGATGAAAACTTCCTCCCTGCCATCCTTGAGGCTGTGGAACATAAAGCTACACTGGGGGAGATCAGCGATACGTTACGTGAAGCCTATGATTTTAAGGTTCACTATGTTTAGAGAGGAGACCGATTCCTAAGGAGGAGATATGCAAAAGAGTAAGCGGATTCTTATTGGAAAGGTCGGCTTGGATGGTCATGACAACGGGATCCGGATTGTCTCAAAATGGCTGGCCGATGCTGGGTTTGAAGTAATCTATCTCGGGCTCTACAATACCCCTGATGGGGTCGTGAAAGCGGTCCTTCAGGAGCACGCGGATATCATCGGATGCAGCTTCTTAGGCGGTGAGCACCTTTTCTATTGCCGGAAGTTGCTGGCCTTGCTTCGCCAGCAGGGATTGGAAGATAAGAAACTTGTTGTGGGCGGGGTTGTCCCTCCGGACGATGTGAAGGTTTTAAAGGAGATGGGCGTTTCGGCCATTTTCACTCCGGGC
>CAKZKY010000483.1 GCA_937124575.1 uncultured Pseudomonadota bacterium
CCGGTTGCGCCAGGCTATATTGACACCTACTTTAACGAAAAGATCATGGTCGGCGTCAAGGATGAAAATGAAGATTATGTTTACGGAGAGAGGTTAAGCGGGATTTTGATCAGACGATATAGGGACGAAAAAGGCCATGTGACCATGGACGAGCCCGTGATTGTCGGACCCAATCAGATTGAGGCAGTCATTGAAAAATACAAAAAGCATGGTTTCCAAACCAATCAGACCACTATGGAGGTGGGACGACCCGATGACTGTCTGTTGAATGACCCTCCATGCTTGAGGTTGGTGGATTGCCGGATTCGGTACGGTAAACTTCATTTTTTTGTCTATTTTCGATCTTGGGATCTCTGGGGTGGTTTTCCTGCAAACCTCGGAGCCCTACAGATGTTGAAGGAGGTTATGGCCCAAAGATTGGGGTTGAGCCTGGCGAAACCATCGCCTATAGCAAGGGGTTACACCTCTACAAATACGTATGGGAATTGGCGCAGTTAAGAACGGGCATCCAAAAAGGAGAGTTGAATGATTGAAACGGGAGGATTTTTGTTAACCTACACTTCAGTGGAAGATGAGATGGTCGCATACGCAATCCGACGAAAAATTCTTGACATCGGATATTGATCAAAGTCCTGTATGGGAACCCATTTCCATCTTCCTTTCACTCCCCCACCAATGGCCTCGCAGTTAAAAACATTCATGGTCAATCTGAAGTGGGAATAGGTCTGTTGGAAGGGGCCAAGGAGTTCCCTACATTTTACCTTTAACCCAAAATCATTTTTAATCTTGAATCTTAAAAATCTCTTCAGGTCTTTTTTACCCTCTAACCCCCAGTTTGGGAATTCCCATAATCCTCCCAAGAGTCCTTTGGGAGGTCTCTGCTTAAGGAGGACTTTTCCTTCTTTTTGGATGACTGCGGCAATCGCTTCAATACGGGGGATGGCCTTTTTGACGATGAGGGATGGGAATTCTTCTGGTTCACCTAAACGAAACGCCTTGCAAATTTTTCTGATAGGGCACTTGGAGCATAAGGGGTTTTTGGGAGTGCAGACCATGGCACCCAGGTCCATTAAGGCCTGGTTAAAAGAACGGGCGTGACCCTCTGGTATCAGGGATGCCGAATATTTCCAGAGCAGTTTTCCCGTTTTTTGCGGGGCCCCTGATATGGCAAAGAGTCTTGAAAGGACTCTCTTCACATTTCCGTCGAGAATGGGGGTTTCTTGATTGAAGGCGATCGAGAGGATCGCTCCTGCTGTGTATCTCCCAATTCCGGGCAGGCGGAGGAGGCTTTCGGGATTGTCAGGGATTTTTCCTCCGAAACGATTGAGGATAGTTTTTGCGGCTTGGTGCAGGTTTCTCGCCCTCGAATAGTATCCGAGTCCTTCCCAGATTTTTAGAACTTGAGAGAGTTCAGCTCTGGCAAGGGAGCGAATCGTGGGAAAGGTTTTTAGAAATTTCTGATAATAGGGAAGAACGGTTGCCACCTGAGTCTGCTGAAGCATGATCTCGGAAACCCAAATGGCATAGGGGTCTTGAGTCTTTCTCCATGGGAGGTCTCTTCGGTTTTTTTCAAACCATTGAAGGAGTTTAGACTGGATCTTCTTTTTCAAATCAGGCTGCAGCACAGTTCGATAAATTTTGTTTCAAGGCCGATCTTCTGGGTATATTCGATCGTTCCCTGAAGGGGGTAAGCGATGGTGTTGATCCCAGAGTCGATGGCTCCTCTCTCCATCTCCGCCTTCCAGGGATGGGCAGGCCGGATACACCCCATCCGAATGGGAATGGTTGGATTAAGAATGCGAGCAATGGCTGAAATTTTTGAGACCTCTTCCGGCGTGGGGATTCTACAGGAATTTTTCCCCGTCAGGGGTTTGAGAACAACCAGTATGATTGTTTCCACACCCACCCGGGTCACAATTTCGAGAACCTTCCATTCTCCACGGATATCACCAAAGTGATGTCCGATGATGATGTGGGGAGCGAGGCAGTGCCCCACCTCCTTTAACATCCATAACGTCTCTTCGTAGTCCTCCACCTTTTTGTTCAGGTGGTAGACCTCTCGAATCGTCTCCTCGTCACCAATGATATCCAGTAGAATCTGGTCAATCCCTGCTTCTTTTAATCCAACCGCCACTTCTCGTTTGATCAGGCCTGTGTGGGCAATCATTTTGAAAGAAGGATCTTTTTTCTTAATCTTCCTGATAAGAGGGATAAAGTTTTCAAGCGGGACTTCACCATTTCGGTCCGCTCCACCACTGATCAGGACTCCCAGCCCACCGCGAGCGCGAAGTTGTTCTATCGTCTGGTAAAAGATCTCAGGGTCATTGACCGGGATCATCGATTCGAGAAGTTTTCCCTTACAGTGTTCACAATGGAGAGCACAATGGGAACCCGTGACGCTAACCGCTAAAAAGCGATCTTTTTGAGGGGAGATCGTGCCGTCCTGGTAGGAGATTGTTCCGGGAATAGAGAAGGTGAGTTCATTTCCAAAGTGGAGTTTCCGGAGGCGAAACGCCTCGGATTGGAGTCCGATTAATGGAGTCTCAATCAGCTCAGTGAGCATGGTATTGGTAAAAATGGATAAGGGAATAATGGGTTTAATATTCCAGTTGTCTTCTGATTTCCTCAATATCTTCTTTTTCAGGCCTGAAAGGAAAATTTCTGATCGGGCCGGAAGGCCGTTCATTGCCGTAAGGACGATTGCAGGCAACCTTTCCATCCCGACCCGGACATCCAGAGGTCATAAAGGGCTCGCCCAGCTCGATCAGGGGTTCAATACCGATTCCAAAATCTATCAGTTTACCTTCTTTGTCAAACCTCATCTGATTGATCGAGCCCAAATTTTCATTGATGATCCAGCGAGCAAGTTGAATTCTCCGATATTGATCAAGGGAGGGGGAGGGATGGCTTTCCATAGGGCTTCCCCTTTCCGGAAAGAAGGAGAAGAGGTGAGTGGAGGCTCCCATTTCCTGCCCTCTCTGAATGGCCTGGACCATCTCCCTCTCTGTTTCTCCAAGGCCCACGATAAGATGGATCCCAACATAAAATTTTCCAAAAACTTCTGTCGCCATTTCAACCACTTTCCAGTAGTGGCCCCATCGATGGGGACCATTAACGCCTTTTCCTCTCAGTCGATCGAAGAGCTCAGGCGTAGCTGCATCAATGGCGACTCCAATTCGGTCTGCACCGGCCTTCTTCATCCTTTCAAGAGGCTCGAGGTGATGGATGAGAGTAGGTGTAATGAGGACACTGATGAAGAGGTCGGTCTTCTCTTTAAACTGTTTGATGACATAGATCGTGTCTTCAAGGGCTTTGGGATGGGTGATCATCGAGATGCAGACGCGATGAATCTGATCTTTACCCTTTGTTTTCTCAATGATTTCGTCAAGGGGATAGAGGGGCCAGTCCACGCGAATGAAGGTTTTTCCCTTTAGCCCTTCCTTTCTTTCCTTGGAAAGGCCACAGAAGGCGCATCGACCCGAGCATCCCTCTTGGTAATGAAGAAGAAGATTGAGGCCTTTCAATTTTGCATTTCTGTGAAACGAACCGTGTTGAAACCCGAGGGTCAATGAGGCAGCGAGACTGGTCTGGATATGTTCGGGACTCGTTTTTTGGTTCACCAAACACTCCTTTCCTTATGATATTCTTTAAAGCCCACCCAGCTTTTTCGAACCAGATCGTTAAAATCGATTTCCCTCCTATTCCAGTTCTCTTCGAGAAAGTTCCTTTTAAAAAGGCCGTATTGGAGCGACTTTCCAAAAGCCTCACGCCATTCGGTTTCGTAATTTTTCAGCAGGTCGAGGTCTTCCCGGATAATGGCTTCTGCCCCAATCGTTCCAGCCATAGTACCACCGAGGACGGCGTTTAGAATTCCAGCGCCTGTGATTGGATGGGCATGGCCTGCCGCATCCCCAACAAGCAGGATATTCCCGTAGACCGTCTGCTCACGAGGCTCGCAGGGGATGGAACCACCTGTCTTTGAAAGAATTTCAATTCTCGGAAGTTTTCGAGAATCCTTTAAATGAGTTAAAAAATGGTTGAGAAGTTTCGGAAGCAAACCAGTCTTTGAAGGGATGACCCCTATGCCAGCATTGGCTCTATTTCTTTTTGGAAAAAACCAGGCATATCCTCCTTCGTAAACCGGGTGAAAATAGATATCGGTATGAGACTGCGGCTCAAAGAGTGCGACTTCGTACTGGAGTGCCACTAACTGTTTCAGTGGAGGCTTTCCAGTCGAGCGGACAACTGTGGAATGAACACCATCGGCGCCAATGATCACCTTGGCTTTGATCCATTCCTCTTTTGTGCCTTGATGAACCAAAATGCCTTCAGATGAAGTTTGGAGCGCTTTGGTTTCGGTTAAGAGTTCAGCACCGGAAAGGATAGCGGAGGTAGCCAATCCTTTGTCAAAGAGGGATCGGTCCAGCATATATCCAGGATTTTTAAACTTAAAGTCATTCCCCTCAGGAAGATGAACGATCATTTCATCGACCGATTGGATTACTGCTTTGGAGTCGAAAGAGGCGTGGTGTGATATCCATTGGGAGACCCACTCAGCACACTGAACAGGAATTCCGATCCGTTGTCTTTGTTCGATGAGAAGGACCCTTATTCCCCTTTGGGCAGCTGCCCGTGCGGCGCTTGAACCTGCAGGACCAGCACCAATGACGATCAGATCATAGGAGGACTTCAGATACTCAGCCATGGGTGAACTCCAGTACCCTTTGAAGGAGAGGGAGGTTGAGATGGGTTTGGTTTTCGAAGGTTCCTAAGTGAGCCTCATTCTCTCGGTTCAGGTCGTAACAGGTGTTTCTTTCCACATCTACCAGAATACCCGGAAGTCCAATCCTCTCAAAATCCGGTCGGTGTTTGCCATAAAAGGGTTCACAACATGAACCGATAAATCCCTTCACCCCTGATCGTTTGAGATGGTGAAGGGTTGCTTCCAGGTCCTCATAACTCTGAATGGTAATGGAGTCCATCCCGAAAGATCTCGCCACCTCCACCGCCTCCCCGATTGAACATTGGCCACATTCATCACAGCCCCTCTGATAACGATAGACGCAGTCCACCTTCTTGGCGCAATAGGGGAGGAGGAGAACTTCGGGTCTTTTTACTTCTCTGAAGGGCTTTAAGACTGGGAAGAGATGATAGGTTTCGCTTTCGTCGAAACCGAAGGGGAATAGATCGGCTTTCTGAAGGGCCTCTTCAAGGGCCTGGATGAAATGATCCTCTCTGACACCTGGGATTTGAGGGTTTTGAGTGGAGAAGAAATTCCGGATGATTCCTTCAATATGGGAGGGTGTGGCCTTTGAATTCTTAAGAAGGCTTTCAAGATCGAAGATTGCTCTCTTGGGATAGGCGAAAAAGTCACCGGTGATCAGGACCTGGTTGATCACCTGTGTCTTTGTATCGAGGGCAATCGAAACTCTTATCAACCCACCCGGAGCCTTGAGGATAGAGGTGAGGGTCTTTCTCCTCGGGAGAGCCTCCCTCACCTTAAAGATATGGGCCGGAGAGGAGAAATGAGGGAGTTTTTCCTTTAACAGACGTTCCTCCTCAGGGGTTAAAGGCGCGGGATTGAATTGGACTCCAAAGCCTTCTTGAAAACCTTTGATCAGAGCCTCTTTAATATTGGATAACGGAGGCGTTCGACCTAACTCCCATTTTAGGCAGGTCACCCTCTCTTTAACAGATTGGATCTCCTTATCCTGGAGCTTCTCCGTTGGAATTCTCAAGGCTCTAAGCATCTCGTCAACATCGAAATCGACCAAGATCGTTCCCTGAAACAAGATCGCTCCCGAGAGTTCCGTTCCCCCTGTACCTGAGATCTTCCTTCCACCCACTTCCACGTCGTTTCTCGGGCGGAAGTGGGCTTTTATGCCCAAACGCCTTAGACCACTTGCCGAGGCTTCGCCCATCCTTCGATAAAGGGCTTCAAGGCTTGAAGGGACCCGATGGTCTTTTTTTGATATATAAATCTCCCAACCCAGTTCCGCTTTTCCCCAATAGAGGGCACCTCCACCGGTGAGCCTTCGGTTGATCTCAATGCCTTTCTCAAGGCAGTAATCAAGGCGAACTTCCTCTTCCACGGATTGATGATGGCCGACGAGGACAGAGGGTTTAGAAAACTGAAGGAAGCGAAGGGTATGAGGGATCCTGCCTTGGGCTTTTAATTCGAGAAGCACCTCGTCGAGGGCCATATTCTCTGAAGCAGAACGAGAACCTGTATCCAATAGTCGCCAAATTTCCATTGGGTCTTTCTATAACTCATTTCAGATTTCCCTTCAATAAAAGAGGGTGGTCTTTTCCATCCAACAATGTTAAAAAAGAAGATGATGTTAGATAAGGAGGCAGGATGAGCATGACAGGCGGGAAGGATAAAAATTGGGTTTCTGAAAAGGCGAAAGGCTATTTTAATCAGGGGTTCAATTGAGCGGAGTCGATCTCCTTGAGTTTCAAGGAGTATTTTGGAATTCCAGACCCTCTTCTCCCCAGGCTGGCTTCAGGATTTGGCGGAGGGATTGGGAGGAGAGGGTCTCTATGCGGAGCCTTCACTGGGGCCATCATGGCATTAGGAATGAAAATGGGGAGAGTGGATCCTAAGGACACGGATACGATATCAAAACTCTATGAGAAATGTCGACAATTCTGGAGTCAATTCGAGGAAGAATTCGGAAGCAATGTGTGTTACAATCTCACCGGTGTCCATCTGGATAGTGAGGAGGAACGACAAAAATGGTTGGCTTCGGGAGGATTGGAGAAATGCAGTAACATTGTTGAAAAGACGGCCCGGATGCTTTGCGAGTTTATAGGAGACGAATAAGGCAAAGGGAGAAAGACCCTGAATTTCAGGAATGAAAGGGATTGATTTTTCAGAAGAAGTGATGTAAATTATTTTTCAAAAGGGAGGGCGAATGAAATCTCAGTGGATATGGCGCAGGATGGAGTCAAGACGATATTGCCCCATACCTCTATATCTATAATCTCTTTTAGGGGAAAATGGAGGCCATGGGCAATATCCACCCATGGCCTTTTTTTTAAATCCTAAAAAGAAATTTATTAAATTTGGAGGTATTTTTAGATGGACCGAATCTTCAGCGGAATTCAACCCTCAGGTGAGATTCATATTGGCAATTATGTGGGGGCTATTCGAAACTGGGCCCGGCTCGTAGAGAGATATGAATGTATTTACTGCGTCGTCGATTACCATGCGATCACCATTGAATACGAAGTCGAGTTAATGCAGCAGAGGATTCTGGAAACCGGCACCATCCTCGTGGCCTGCGGATTGACGCCAGAGCGATGTATCGTATTCGTCCAATCCCATGTCCCCGAACACACCGAACTGGCTTGGATCTTCAACTGCGTGACTCCGGTTGGGGAGCTTGAAAGGATGACCCAATTCAAGGAGAAGGCAAAACAACACCGACAGAATATCAACATGGGCCTTCTCGATTACCCGGTGCTTCAGGCTGCTGATATTCTCATCTATAAGGCAGGATTTGTCCCGGTGGGGGAAGATCAGATTCAACATGTGGAACTCGCCAGGGAGATTGCGAGGAAATTCAACGCTCGGTTTGGAAATACTTTTCCTGAACCCCAGGTCATTCTTTCCGATGCGCCCAGGATTTTAGGAACCGACGGAAATGCGAAGATGTCCAAGTCGATGAACAATGCCATTGGACTCCTGGAACCTCCGGAGACCATCTGGGAAAGGTTGAGGACAGCGGTGACCGATGTGAATCGACAGCGAAGGAGTGACCCAGGTAACCCTGATCGATGTAATATTTTTACGATGCACCAAGCTTTTTCAAAACCCGATCAGATTTCTTACATCGACCAGAATTGCCGGACGGCTGGCATCGGATGCATCGAATGTAAGGAGATCCTCTTCAAGAATATGATGGAGGAACTGACGCCCATTCAAGAGCGGGTAAGGGAGATCCGGGAAAAACCTGGATATATGATTGACGTATTACGATCCGGAGCCAATCGCTGTAAGGCGATCGTTAAAGAGGTCATGGAAGAGGTAAGAACGAAGATTGGTATCAAGGCTTTTTGGGTGTAAAGAGGGGGTTTTAAAAGATGAGAAGGCTTAGCCTGATCGGATGGGCTTTGTTCACCTGTTTTTTCACACTCAGTTGCCCCACCGAAAGATCTTTAAGGAGGGAAGCCGAACCTCCCAGAATGGTGATTGAAAAAGAGTCCTCTGAGAGGGTTGAAGCGTTGGTGGAGAGAATAAAAATCCTTGAGGAGTCT
>CAKZKY010000484.1 GCA_937124575.1 uncultured Pseudomonadota bacterium
AGTGAGACGGCGGTGCTATCCCATTATGTCCTACCAGCGAGGACAGGCTATGAGAAATGGGATGGCACATTTTTTCAATGGGGATACCCTGACTACTATTTCGATATGCGGCGTCCTGTGGTAGAGCCAGATGGAGAGCAGGTGGAAGAGGCAACTCTCTTTGTGGGGCTGGCTGAAAGGCTGGGGATGATCCCTGAATATCCGGATAAGCTTCGTGGGTTGGCCAAGGACCGACTCAAAATTGGCCTTGCTTTGATGGAATACCTTCAAGCCAATCCAAGGGCAGAACCCTGGTTACCTTATATTCTGGCGAAGACTCTCGGAGAAGAATTGGGATCTCCGAATCTGTCGGCACTCTGGGGGCTGCTCGCACGGTTTCCGATGATGCATGCGGACGATGTTGCCCGCGCCGGTTACAAGGTGAGCCCTCTCACCGGAGAGGAGATCTTTCAGAAAATTCTGGAGAAACCAGGAGGTGTTAAGATTGGGACTGTAGATGCAGAAAACAATCTTGCTCTTTTAAAAACCTCAGATAAAAAAATCCATATCCATTTCCCTGAGATGGAGGGCTGGGTCAAAGAGGTCACCCCAACCGCTGAGGAAGCCCATCTTTCAGATAACGATTATCCCATGATTCTCATCGCTGGAAACCACATGGAGATGGTGGCTAATACGATCATGCGTGATCCGGCCTGGAATGAAGGACGGCGTCCATGTACTCTGCGGATACACCCAAAAGATGCAGCCGAAATAGGTATTAATGATCGTGACCTCGTCGTGGTTGAAACCGAAGCAGGGTCTGCTCAGATCGAAGCGGAGGTAACGGACAGCTCATATCCTGGCCAGGTGATCATCCCCCATGGTTTCGGGCTGGTTCATGGTGGAGAAACACACGGGGTCAATGTAAACCAACTGGCTTCAGCCAAACACCGAGATCGTGTGGCAGGCACACCACTTCATCGTTATATCCCCTGTCGAATAAGGAAGGTTTGAATTTAAGCTTCATACAATGGTTCCATACGGATCATCAAGTTTTTTGGTGGATTGAGAGAGAGCTAGACTAATCAGAATGAGATTCCTTGGTGCTTTAAAATATAATCTTAGGAGGAAGACATGAAAGACGTGAGTCGTTCAATTACCTATTTCAGTCAGCCGGGGATTGAGAATACGGATTCGGTGATAGAGATTGTCCACAAGCGGTTGAAAGAAGGGGATATCAAGAGCGTGGTGGTGGCGAGTTCGCATGGATCAACGGGTCTTAAGTTTGCCAAGAAGATGGCAAAGGAAACAAAC